>JANMYZ010000275.1:0-3871 GCA_031382605.1 Planctomycetota bacterium
ATTGGGCATTCAGCCAAACGTGGCGGACGCACGACGATGCTGGGAATGGTTACTAATCCTAGCTCTGCGACTTCGCTGACCGACGATGCATAATCACCGCCGCTTTGATGGACATCAGTCAGTTGAGCTGGGGTCGCTATATGGACGACGGCCTCGCGCGTCGCGCGCAGATTGCGCAGGGTATCTTTTACCGGATCGCGATGAGCAATGGCAACGCTCACCACCAATGGGCTGGAAGACACGCCATTAAAAAAGCTGAATGGCGCCAGATTCACCACGGCGTTTTCCGACAGCGTGGTGATCCAGGCAATCGGACGAGGCACGACACAACCGATCAACCAGCGATACAAAACGCGACGATCAAGCGTGGTGGGATCAAGCTGCATGGGCGTTTACTCGTTCACTAGTCATGCAAAGTGCCGCAGCGCACTTTGCGGTCCTGGGCATTATGGCCGTGGCTAAAGTAACCACTCTTCGCCCTTGTTTATTTGGCCGCTTTTATCGCCTTAAAGATATCGCCTTGAAGACGTAAACCTGCAACCAACGTTTATCATTTTGGCCATCGGCACCTGGCTCCTCGGCAACCAATCGACGACCATCGTAGCTCCATTCAGGGAAGTCGCCGCGTTCTTTTATTTGATGGCGAAAAGCGCCGTCGTAACCGCAGACGATCAATGCTCCGCTGCGTCCAACGGCGGCACAAACAGGATCTTTCGGGTGCGGTGCGCCACTGCGCGCATCGACTGCCACCAACACCGGAACTGCCTTCGCGTTGGCGATGAAATAAATATCGGTGCCGCCGCTCCACCACGGTTGTCCAGGAATCGGCTCACCCCGCATGACCGTATAGAGCACACCGCCTTCGGCAGTCCAGCGGGCTTCAACCCCATTGACCAGCGTCGTGGTGACGCCTTTACGCCAACGAATGATCAGATTGCCACGCCGCGTGTCGCTTCCGGTCCAATGGTCGGTTTCAAAAACGGGGCGCTCCTGCCAAGTCATGCCTTCGCCATTTCGCTGCGGTTCGGGCATAAATCCGCGACCGAACTCGGCGATATCGCCGAACGAATTCACCTGAAAAATACGGTCTTCGCTGGTCGCTACCAAGGTTTCGCCCCACACCCGTGGGCGATAGCCATACGTCGTAAGGCTCTTTGGCGGATAAGGCGCATTCTTTCCCGTAATCGATTCAACCAAGTTCACGACTGACAAACCTTCGCTGGTCGGCACCACGCGACCATCAATCGTAAAGATGACATTGTCTTTCGGGCCAAAGGCGAACTGTCGACGGCTGATCCACGTCGGATCTGCCGTTTCATGCTTCGCCTGCGTCGCAAAATACTGCTGCAAACCAGCGCCTTCATCCAGCAGCGCGAAGCCACCGCTACTGCGTACCAACAATTGATAGGTTTCTGGATTCCATGTCGCCTGTGGTTTGGCGACCGTCGCGTCAAAGCCGTAGGTACGCAGGATTTGAAAATCCTCCGCCGTCATTTGCCGAGGCGGTTGACCACAGCCGTTTAAAAAAGTGAGAGTCAACAGTGCCACACCAAGGATGAAAGTACGCATGGTCGGAAGTGTCCACTGGTCGCTCAACGCACAAGCCGCTGACGGTCCCCCAGCGATCGCCTGGGCAGCGCCGTGTCATCACCTTGAGGCTGCCGTGTGACCATCATTGAGCGCAACGGGATACGAAAAAAAACTGTTTTTACCGTGCTAAAACCGCACGTTCACACCACGCTTCCAACTGCTGACGTTCGGCCAACAGGTCGACCGCTAAACCCAACGTCGGAAATGCGACCAGTAAATGATCGCCTTCCGCCATCAACGCATCGCGCCGCACGCTCGGCGGTAGACGTTGCAGTGAACGACGAACATCAAGCATGCGATCGCGCAAACGACGCTGAATGCCCACTTCGCCCTGCATCCGTCGAGCCACCGTCCCAAGCCCATCGCGTAAACGGCCCTCGGCGAAACCAGCACCACTGCCGCCACCACCGCCGCTGACCAAGCCCAACAACGTCTCTTCGCGGATCGCTGCCAAATCTTGCAGCATGTGCGAGAGGCCCAGCGCCGCTGGCAAACGGGTGTCGCCAGCGATCGCTTCTTGCCAAGCCGCAAGCAACGCAGCGATTCGTTCGGTCGTGCGCAACATGTCTTGCGGCCGGGTCGTCGCGCCATCAAGCCGACGACCCAGTCCATCCAGAAACGCCGGCAGACGCTGCAAGGCCGGCCACGTCAAACGCATGATCCAACCTGGGGCCATTAATAATTCGAGATGACTCGCAACCCCGCGCGCCACCGTTGCCATGGCCAACGATTTTGCTCCTTGGCGCAGACGATTACGCAAGGTCTCGTAGCGCTCCGCGATCTGATCGAGCAAGCCGTCGATACCGGCGCCAGCTGTTTTTAACGCCAATCCCGCACGCTCGCTCAATGCGGTAAACGCCGCCTGATCGCGCACCGTCGAGCGTTCGCATGACCATAGAATCATCAACGCACAGTGACGACGCAGCAGGCCCGGACGCTGAGCAAATATCCGTTCGCAACGAGTCGTACGCGAGGAAATCGGCGCGGTCGCTATGGCAACTAACGCCTGGTCGTGCGCCGCTTCCAGCGCCGCATCAATGCCATCGTCATGCCACGCAGCAGCAGCGGGAGCACTGGAAAATACCGCACGACGCGACGCCACTACGCCACTGGCATCGCGATCACGCACCACCGCCAGATACCCAGTGATGCCGTGGATCGTTGCCGTCAGCGGACAATCTCCTGGCCACATGGTCGACGGAACGGTTTCCCATTCGGCGCGTACCAAGCGCAAACGATCGCCCGCAGCGGCGACTTGGGCGGCCAGAAAACGCGGATCGCGTCCGCTGTACACTTCGATGCCTTTTTCATCGCGAATGCGAAAGCGTAAACGCAAATGCGTCGGCAATGCCGTAGCGTCCAATACGCCGACCGCCGAACCGAGTCGGCGCGCAAGTGCGACGGTCAACGCCGTCACCAACGGCATGCGCCCACGCTGAGGCGAGATTTCCTGTGCCAGCGCTTTGACAGTTTCGGCAAAGGGAATCAGCTTCCGTCGGACATCTTTGCGAATTTGCTGCAGATACGCATCGATAGTTTCTTCCAACCGAGCAGGCACGAGCCAATCAAGCGCCAGTGAATCGATCTGCGCCAATTGTTGTTCTTGTATTTCCAGCGTCGTTCCGTCCGTCTCGTCAGTCGGCGCGAAAACATACGTCAGCCGCAACGACGCTCCACCCATCGCCGCGCGAAGTGGTGCGATTTCGTCTGCTTGTTCGGCCAACGCGTGTTCAACCACGTCACTCAGTTTCAATGCGAGACGCTGAGCACCATGCGTTGCGATGAATCGCCGCAACGCATCAGTTGATGCCACGACCGGCGTATCACCTTGGCCTACACCTAAACGATGATGATAAAACGCCACCACCTGCGCGTCATCGACATGCAATGACGGATCACGTAAGCGATCGCGCAAACCACGCGCTTTGCGTGCTGTCGCGCGATTCACGGCGATGAAGGAAAATTCGCGTTCGATCTGCGCAGAATCGTCCCCCTCTGCGACCAAGGCCTGCGCCACAAACACGCGCGTCGCGTCCACCGGATCAACGCGTTCGTAGGGAATTAACCGCCCTTCCATCAGCGGCAGCCCTTTCCACGTCACGGTTTCACGGCACACCACTTGTTTGCGCGCAGGATGCCAATGCGGATCACGATGACGACGCTTGACCCGCTCGCCAGCAAAATCAATGACCCACCGCGGATCTATGGGCGCGCATAACCGCGAATACAAACGACTGGTTTCCACCACCTCACACGCCACCAACCATGGCGGCGGAGCTGG
>JANMYZ010000294.1:0-5638 GCA_031382605.1 Planctomycetota bacterium
GGAGGTTTCTATGCGTTTCTGGCTGACGGTAGCGATGTTTGCGGTGCTCAACGTGGTGGCGTGGTTCGCCTATCATCAGTGGTTCGGCTCACGTCTGCATGTGCTGCAAGTCGAAGCGTTCACGCCTGGGGAAGGCGGCGAGTTATCGGCGTCGCTGCCGTCAATTGATTCGCCATTGAGTAAAGATTTCGTCTCGCAAACGGAGTCATCATCGCGCTTGTCATTCCGCTTTAATTTGCCGATGGATACCACCGGCGATGTATCGCGGGAAACTCCTGGACGAATCACCCCGGCGCTGGCCGGCGTGTGGCGCTGGGACGATGCGCGGCAATTATCTTTTACGCCAGCGCAGCCGCCGTTGGGAAATTCGTTTACGGTCACACTCGATCCGGCGTGGTTGCGCGCTCGTGATGGTTTTCGTTTAGCCTCGCCGTTCAGCGCGACGTTTCATACCCCAGCTCTGAAAGTGATCGATGCGCGGGTATGGGACGCGACTTCTGGACATACCTATGTGATGGGTGTTGATTTGAGTGACGTGGTGGCCGAAGCGGATGTCGCCTCCGCCATCACGGTGGTTGAGAGCGATGGCACGCCAGTGGCCGTGCACCAACGAGTGCATCATGGACGTCGAGTGATGTTGACGACCGAATCCCTGGGTACGCGCAGTGGGCAATCAAGCGGCCCCATCACGGTGCGCTTGACGGTAAAAGCAGGGCTTCGCGGTCGTTCAGGACCATTAGGTTTGGCCCAGAACCAAACCTTTACGTTGGTGTTGGATCAAGCCGTGCGTTTAGAACGAGTGCGGCCATCGACTGACATCGGCGATGGTGATAGCGAATTACATTTGGCATTTAATCGTTCGTTGGCGGTAGCGAATCTGCGTCAGGTTTTGAGCATTGAACCGCCAGTTCCCTTCACCATCGACGAATCCAGCGAGAGTTCTTCGCTCACCATGCGCGGGGCGTTCAAACCGGCACAGCGTTATAGCGTGGTGATCAGCGCGCCGCCGCCTGGGGCGAAAGGAATGTTTCCGCTGACCGATCGTCTGCCGGTGTGGATGCCGGACATCACCCCAAAGGCGTGGTTCCCGGCGGGTTCTGGGCGCCTTGGTTCGCAGGGCACGCGGATGTTGGCGCTCAAAGCGGTGAATCTGCGGACGGTCACGCTGCGCGCCTGGCGCATGTACGACAGCAATGTGTTGAGTTGGATTACCCGCGATGGGGCGCAACCGTGGATTGAAGCGCTTGGTCGTCCACTGCTTGATCGTCGGTTGCCCATCGGCGAACAGAAAAATCACGCCCATGATTTACGGATTGATTTGGCGCATGAATTGCCCGCCAACGAATTGAGCGACGGCGTGGTGATGATGGAAATCGATGAGCGCAGCGAAGATCGCTTAGTTGATCCCGCTGACAGCAATCGCTGGTACCGCTATGATCAACGTTCACCGCGCAGCGTCGTTTCGCTCAGCGATCTGGCGTTATCGTGTCGGCGTGGGGTCGATGGTTGCACGGTGTGGGTGACTTCGTTGTCGACCGCGCTGCCGGTGGCGGACGTGCGGGTTCGGTTGTTTAGCTCCAAACAACAATTGCTCGGCAGCGCGATAAGTGGCGTCGATGGTTTAGCTCGCCTCAGCGAAGTGGTCCCGCCAGCGGGTGAGCGCGCCATGGTGCTGTTGGCCGATACCCCGGCAGGCGCGCTGGCGTGGTTGGCGCTGAATACCAACGATCCGTTGCGCGATCCGTTGGCAGATATCGGCGGAGATACGTGGAATCGCGGTGGTTTATCCGCTTTTGTTCACGCCCAGCGCGGCGTCTGGCGTCCGGGCGAGACCGTGCATTTGCGCGCCATCGTGCGCGATGTGACCGGCCAAGCTCCGTCGCCGGTGCCGCTGCGTTGGCGTTTTCGGCGGCCCGATTGGAAGATCTGGCGCGAAGAAGTAGCGACCACCTTGACCAGCGGCGATGTGGTGTGCGAGGTGATTTTACCGACCGATTTACCCACCGGTCATTGGCAAGTGGAACTTACCGTGCCTGGCGATGACAAAGTCTTGGGCAAGGTATCGGTGCAGATCGAAGATTTCATTCCCGATCGCATGACGTTGAGTTTTCGTCATTCCGGCCCCGGCATGGTGGCAGAAGTCGTTGAGAAAACGAACTCGGCGGTGCAACGACACCAAGCGGTGATCGATGGCGGACCGCTGACGCTGCATGCGCAGGCGGATTATTTATTTGGCCGACCAGTAAGCGGACGGCCACTCAAGTCCTGGGCTCGACTGGATCCAACCACCTGGATGCCGCAGGGAAAAGAATGGGAGGGCTGGACCTTCGCCGACACCACCGACAGCGCGAGCACCTTGGATCACCGCATTATCAGCGGCACGCGCATCGATTTGCCGCCCGCCCTGTCTGACAGCGAAGGACGCGGGACGTGGGCATTGAATATCGCTGAGTGGTGCGCGGAACGTTCGCAAGGTCGCGCACGTCCCTGGCGATTGCAGTGTGGTGGCGAAGTGACGGAAGTCGGTGGACGTGCGGTATCGAGCAGTGCTCAGCCGGTGACATTGCATCCCGTGCGGACGTGGCTTGGTGCGCGTTTGCAGACTACCGCGAGCGGTACGACGCTTGACCTTCGTTTGGCTGGACCGACTGCCGTGCTCACCGCCGGCAGCGCCAACGTGCGACTGTATCAGGAAGATTGGACCAGCGTGTTGCTGCGCGAACATGGCATCACGCGCTACCAATCAACGCGGGTGCTGACCCCACATGGCGCGGCGGTCACGCTAGCGGTGGGCCTGCAAGGCGCGCGTTGGGAACTGCCCAAAGATTTACCTGGAGGACATTATGTAGTCTGTGCGGAATGGCAGGACTCGCGCCAAATGGTCAGCGTTTTTTATCGCCCAACGGCGACCGCAGGCTGGCAAGAATCGCTCAACCGTGAGCGCCCAGATCGCTGCGATGTCAGCGTGCGTGCGGCGCCGCCGACAGCCGTTGGCGACATCGTTGCCGGTGCAACCGATCCCGCCGCGCCGCTGGTCGTTGGCAGCGAAGCGGTGGTCACGATTCGTTCTCCGTTTCCCGGTCGGGCCTTGTTGACGGTGTGTACCGATCGTGTGGTTGAAGCGCGGGTGGTGGAATTAACCACCAACGCGTTGGACGTGCGTCTGCCCGTCACTGCCGATTGGCGTCCGAACGCTTTCGTGTGCGTCGCGGTCATTCGTCGCGTTGAGCCCAGCGCAGAGTTCCGTCTGCACCGTGCGTTTGGTGTTGCTCGGGTGCGTACCGATGAATCGTCGCGCCGTTTGGCGGTGGAATTTACCGCGCCATCGACGCAGGTTCCTGGGACGACGCTGGCCATCGCCGGCATCGTGCGCGGGGCTGATGGCGCCGTGGTGCCCGGTGCCACGGTCACCATAGCCGCCGTCGATGAAGGCATTTTGCGGCTGACCAATTACCACACGCCGGATCCCTTTGCCTGGTTGATTCGCCCGCGTGCGCTCGCGGTATCGGCGTGGGATTCGTACGCCGATTTGTTACCAGAATTACCGCGTATTGGTGGAGTGAATCCGGTTGGTGGCAGCGATGAACCTGCGCTGTCGCTGGGGCGATATCAATCGCCAGTCAGCGCTCGTCGCATCGTTCCGCTGGCGTTGTGGTCAGGCTTGCTAACGGCAGACACCGAGGGCCGCGTGCACGCAGAATTCCCTCTGCCGTCTGCGTTTAGTGGACGTTTGCGTTTCATGGCGGTGGCGGCGTCAGGAGCCAACGTTGGCATGGCAGAAAGTTGGTGCACCGTGCGCGGGGCGTTGGTGGTGCAGTCGTCATGGCCGCGTTTTGTTGCGCCGGGTGATCGCTTCCGCGTCAGCGCCGTGGTGACCAATCTGTCGGGTAAGTCAGGCGTGGTGTCTGCCCATGTTGCGCTTCCGCCCGATGGTTTACTGACGGCGACGACCACCGATGTGCAGTCAGCAGTGGCGAACGGCGCTGAAGTAACGCTGACTTTTGAGGTCACCGCTGCCGCTCGCAGTGGGGTCGCGCAGGTGCAGATTACCGCAGCATTACGCAGCGAAGACGTGGATATTGCGAGCGTCGTCGAGGCCATTGAATTACCGGTGCGTCCAGCCGCGCCACGAGTGACCAACGGTGGTGAAGCCGTGGTGACGGTAGCGACGCCATGGCGCGGAACGATTCCTGGAAATTCTCTGCCAGGAAACTACCTGCCAGGCACTGGCACCATCGCCTTGCGCCTGGGACCGCGCCCAACGTTGTCGTTGCCTCGGGGGCTCGATTATCTCTATCAATATCCCTATGGCTGCGCGGAGCAAATTACCTCGGCGAGTTTTCCGCTGATCCATTTGCGCGATATCGGCGAGCAGATTGCGCCTGATCTTTTTGCGCCGGCTGGCATTACTCGACGTTTGGATAGCGGCATTGCCCGACTTCAAGCGATGGAAACCGATGGCGGTTTAGCCATGTGGCCGGGCTCACGCACGGATTGGCCGTGGGCGACGGTGTACGCCACGCACTTTTTGGTTGCCGCTCGCCGCGCTGGGCATGCGGTGCCAGAGGATTTCTTGCGTCGTTTATTAGCGAATTGTCGGCGCATCGATACCTACAACGAATGGCGCTGGGCAGAAACCCAGGCGTATGCGTGTTATGTTCTGGCGCTCGCTGGCCAGCCCGCGCATGCGTTGATGCAACGCGTGGAAGACGTACTGAAAGATGCGCGCAGCGAAGTCGAGATCGGTCCGTCCACGCGCTGTTGGTTAAGCGCGGCGTGGATGGCCGCTGGTCGCCGCGATCTTGCCGTTGGTCTGTTGCCCCAGCAATTACCGTCGATGCGCCGTGATCGTCGCTTAGATGGTGATTTGGCCTCACCGATTCGTGATCGCGCGGTGATGCTGATGACCCTGCTGGATATCACGCCGGATCATGCCGGAATTCCAGGATTGGCGCAGGATCTTGCCGCCGCCGCGCCGTGGCAAAGCACGCAAGATACCTCATTCGCGTTGTTGGCCCTGGGCGGTTACTTGCGCCTGACCGCGCAGTCGCAACCGCCGACCGCGGTCGAATTGTTGGTCGATGGGGCGAACGTCGTCAGCACGCAGCCTGGTCCGGTCATCAGTTGGAACGGCGTCAGCGCGTCAGCGGTTGAAGCACGCATTCAGGGTGATGCGCAAGCACGCGGCTGGCTGTCGTGGACCTCGACCGGCGTGCCAATGACGCCACCAGCAGATATCGCGAACGGCCTAACCGTGCGGCGTTTTTGGTCTGACGAACAGGGCAACGATCTGAGTGGTAAAGTGCTGATCAGCGGCGATCTGGTACGCGTTGAACTCCTCGTCACCAGCGACATTGCCTATCGCGGCGTGGTGATGGAAGATTTGCTGCCAGCGGGTTTGGAAATCGAAAAACCCAGATTGGAAACAACCGCAGCGGCTCAGTCGCGGAGTGATGACGGTAGTTACGCAGAGCGCACCGAAGTACGCGATGATCGCCTGATCATCATGGGCAATCTGGGGAAAAACGAGGGCGGGAAATGGGCGATGCGAGCACGCTACTTAGCTCGCGCCGTGACTCCCGGAACCTACACCCTGCCGCCGGTTCGCGCTGAGTGCATGTATGACATTGCGGTCAAT
>JANMYZ010000407.1:0-2202 GCA_031382605.1 Planctomycetota bacterium
AGCGATCAACCTTTTGGCGGTTTAGGAATGGCTGGCAACGCTCGCCCGGCAGCACTTGCTGCCGGAGCGATCTTCGCAGATGAAACCGTCGTGTGGTGATTCGCCTAGAAAACGCAGTAGAGAATCTTTTACCGCAAAGACGCCAAGAACGCAAAGGACTAGAGCAAAATTAAACGTCACCCATTTGGTGAAGGCATAGATCCTCTAGATTTTATTCTAACCTTTGCGTCTTCGCGTCTTTGCGGTGGAAGTTTTATTCCAACGACGTTTTAGGTTAATGTACGTTCATCCGTCGCATGGTGGCGGTAAAGACCACTCGGCGGTTTGCTGGCACGGGCAGTTTGATGACCAAGGTGTTGGCGTCTTTGCGCACCAGTTCGCCAGCGATGGATTCTTCACCAGCAGCGACTTCATATTTTTCTGGAGCGATTCTTTTTTCCAAGACTTGCTTGGGATCGCTGACCTCCCATTCACCGGCGAGATGTTCCACCAATTCGATGGTCTTGAGATCGCCGGTGAAATTTTCGACCTCAAAGCGGAGGTCCTGCAAGTGATGCGATAACGCGGGTTTGTTGGTGTTATCACGCTGCACGATTTCTTGCCGCGTCGCCAATGGTGCACGCCGCACGGTCAAATCTTTACTGTCACCGATACGCAGAGCGAGTTCTTCGCCCAGGGCGGTTGGCTTGGCCCAATCTTCGCCCAGGAACGCTTCGCTGGTTCCGGTTTGCATAAACATGCGGACTTTACCAGCAGGAAGAATGCCGCTGCCGAGTTTTCCTTCGGCCGAATTCCGCAGAATGTAGGCCACCGATACGCGTTCGCCTTCTGCGGGATCGTAGGTGTAGCGTTTGGTGAACGGCACCGAGAGAAATTTCGCCGCAAGCTGCTGCCTGGTTTCACCGCTGGCCAACGGACTATCGCGTAGATCGCCAAAAGCGGCCTGCAACGACGCTTGGTCGTAGCCTTCACCGCTTTGATTGATCAACCGCTGAAAAACCCGCAGCGATAATTCTGACTTTCCTTCGCTGATCACCGCGCGCAGAGCGACCTCACGCGATAATCCGTCGAGCAAATAACTGATGCGAACTTGCGCTGGGCCTGCTGCCTTGGAACTCACGTCCCATGACAGACTATTGCCTTGGCCCGGCGGATAGGTCGCGCGGATGACGTTGAACGGCACGCCGGATACGCCCAGCATTTGGATCGACGCGCGATCAATGTTTACGCCCAGCCAAGTGAAATTGACAGCGGTTGAACCTTGATCGAGCGTCAACGTCCGCAGCTCTTCCACCAGCACGCGGCCATTGTCTTCGAAGCGCACCACCACGCGTTCACGATCCGGCAAAGTGGTGAGCTTGACCTCGGCGGCGAGCGGAAGTGCCAGTGAGAGAGCGAGCAAAATGGGCGCGAGGAATTTCATGGCTGGACCTCTGGGCGTTGAAGAAGTGAAAGAGGTGAAAGAAGCGAAAGCGGAGGAAGAAAGCTGAGCGAGTAACGGTCTCATTTGCCCACCTGAATCTTCGGCAGGGGTTGAATGCCTGGTGGTTTGATCCCAGGAACAGGTTCACCGTGGCGGGTAGAGATGGTGAACGGTCCCAGTTCCAATACTTTTCCGTCATCAATTTTCGCTTGGTGACGATACGTCGATTGATCGCGCTTTTCGCCAGTCAACCCTTCGATGGTCCAGTTACCATTGCCGTTCACTAGATATTCCAACGACACCGGAATGGTCTTGGTGTTCACCAAACGGAAACGGTAACGATCATGGGTGGTGAAGGCGTCGACGCGGCCATTGTTATCGTAGTGATGATTGGTTTCGCCGTGCCATTCGTGCACTTGCTTGACCGCGATGGCTGGATCAACGCCCAAATCTAGCTCGACCTTTTGCGCTGGAGGAATGTAGACGCTGGTGGTCGCGCCGCTGTAACTCAAAGCACGGGTTTTCGCGTCGGTGACGCGGAACACCTGCCACTGACCTTCAGGCAACGGACCATCGGGCAGCTGATGTTCTTTGTCGTTGATGAAGCGATAGAGTTTCTGTGCGAAATCCGTTTGAAAGCCCACGCGATAGAGCACCTCTAACTTCATCGGCTCTTTGGTGGCGATGGCTTGGAAGCGAGTGGTCGCACCGTTGATCACCTGCTGCACGCCGGAAACACTAAAGATGTGGTAATCACCGAGGCGGGCGGAAACGACTTC
>JANMYZ010000420.1:0-1805 GCA_031382605.1 Planctomycetota bacterium
CGCGAACGGCGTGGTTCGTCGCCAAGATGGCAGCGAAATCATCGACGTGCGCGATCTGGTGTTGGGCTCATTCGATGGTCTGCCACGTATCGTCAGCACCAAACGTTTAGCCTTTCGTGAGCCGATGCGCCCAGGCGACGGGGTGCTGATCGACGTCACGGTTAAACCCGTCTAACGCGGTATTCACATGCGCCCGCACTTGGCCATTACCAAACTCGATCTAGGCTGAGCGTTCGATGGAACCGCCACCAGGAGAAGATGCTGATGAAGTGCTGGTGGCGAAATGCCAACAGGGCGACTTTTCGGCGTTCGAAATTATCTACGAACGCTACCGTCGCCCGATCTTGGCGTACATCTATCAGATCACGCGCAACTACGACGAATCCGCCTGCATCGGCCAAGATGTTTTCATGCGCGTGTTCGAACACGTCGGACGCTTTGATATAACGCGACGGTTCTCGACCTGGCTTTACACCATTGCCCGCAACGCCTCGATCGATTATCTGCAATCGCGCAGTCGCAAAGTGATGATTGGCTTCACCGACCTTGACCGCGATGACGAATCGGGATCCATCGCGGCGAACGCAGCGGCTCCCGGAAGCAGCGTCGAAACTAAATTATCGAGGGCCGAGTCGAACAAGCTGTTGGCCAGCGCCTTGGTAGAACTCCCGCAAATTTACCGTGAAATCATCGAACTGGTGATCTTTCAAGAATTATCCTACGAAGACGCCAGCGCCATCCTTGGCGGCATGAGCCTTGGCACCTTACGTTCGCGCATGTTCCACGCTCTGCGTCGCCTTCGTCAAATTTTGAATGCTTCAGGCGGCGAAGATGGCGAAAATTTGATTTGAGTTTTTCGTCAGAGAGCCATCGGCGATGAAACGTCAGGCTGCTGGATCGCTGAATCGAAAAACGGTTTCGTAACGTTCACCTGCGGAAATCACCCATGACCGACCTGTCGACTGCCCAACCAACTGACATCATCAAACACGCGTTACAGACCTACGGTCGTGACGTGGCCATCAGTTTTAGCGGGGCTGAAGACGTTTTATTGATTGAGTACGCAGCTCAAACCGGTTTGCCATTTCGTGTCTTTAGCCTCGACACCGGGCGCTTGCATGCGGAAACGTATCGCTTTTTTCAAGCGGTCGAAGAACGCTATCGCCTGCACATCGAATACACTTTCCCCGACGCACCAGCCGTCGAACGCCTGGTGCGCGCCAAGGGCATGTTCAGTTTCTATCAGGACGGTCACAAAGAATGCTGTGACATTCGCAAGGTCGATCCGCTGCGCCGACAGCTGTCTGGTTTGAAGGCTTGGATCACCGGTCAACGCCGCGACCAAAGTCCCACGCGTGGCGCGGTGCCCGTTTCGCAGGTCGATCCAGTGTTCAAAGGAGTGGGCGGCAGCGAACTGATGAAGTTTAATCCGCTGGCAAACGTCAGCTCGAACGACGTGTGGTTGGCTATTCGTGCGCTCAACGTGCCGTTCAATCCACTGCACGAACGCGGCTTCGTTTCCATCGGCTGCGAGCCGTGTACGAAAGCCATTTTACCCAGTCAGCACGAACGCGAAGGCCGCTGGTGGTGGGAAGAAGCGACCAAAAAGGAATGCGGACTGCACAAAGGCAATCTGAGCTAAGCGCTCGCTGTTCGTTTAGCCTAAACGCAGCGATAGAACCCAGACCGACGGAGTCGGAACCCAAGCGAAGACAAAGATCGGAGAAGTCTAACCACAGAGGGCACAGAGGGCACAGATGAAAATCAGAATGCATTTCTCTGTGCCCTCTGTGGATAAGCCCTTC
>JANMYZ010000421.1:0-1988 GCA_031382605.1 Planctomycetota bacterium
TGGTCGCTTGGAGCTGGCAAAATCACGGCGTGACCTCGCACTCAAGCAGTTCACTATCGAGTCACAGTTTAAGCAGCAGCGCGCGGCTCGCGAAAAATTGATGGGCTGCGACGATCAGATTTGCGAACGCATAAATGCCCAGCGCAGCCAAGCGCGTTGATGCCCATGCCCGAAGGTTACTTACTCCTCGTCCTGCATGCGCACTTACCCTTCGTCCGGCATCCCGAAGACCCGCATTTTTTAGAAGAAAAATGGCTTTTTGAGGCCATCACTGAAACCTACATCCCCATTCTGACGCGCCTTGAGCATCTGCTCCGCGATGGCGTGTATGCACGACTGACCATGACGTGGTCGCCGCCATTATGTGAAATGTTGATCGACCCCCTGCTGCAAAGTCGTTATCGCCTGCACGTGTCGCGCTTGCTCGAACTCGCCGAGCAAGAAGTACACGCCAAAGCGCATAGTCCATTTGCTGATGCAGCGCGCATGTATCGCGACCATTTCCGCTACTGCTTACAGGTGTTTGATCGTTTCCATGGCAACCTATTAAGCTGGGTGTGCGAATTAAGCGATGCTGGCGTTTTGGAACCGATCACCTGCGGCGCAACGCATGGCTTTTTACCTTTGATGCTGACCGGTGAATCGCAACGCGCTCAAATCGCCGTAGCCGTAGCAAATTACCGCAAACATTTTGGTCGCGATCCCAAAGGCATTTGGCTGCCGGAATGCGGCTACACTCCAGGGGTTGAACACCTCCTCAAAGAATACGGCATCCGCTATTTTTTCGTCGACACCCACGGCATTTACTACGGCTCGCCACGTCCGCGCTATGGCGTCTATGCCCCGGTCTACACCGGCGCTGGCGTTGCGGCTTATGCTCGTGATCCGGAAAGTTCGCGCTCAGTTTGGTCAGCCGAAAGCGGTTACCCAGGCGATCCGCTCTACCGTGAATTTTACCGCGATCTGGGTTATGACGGCGACTACGATTACGTGCGCGGATTTCTCCATCCAGATGGCGTGCGACGAAACCTGGGCCTGAAATACCACGCCGTCACCGGCAAAGTGGAGCTCAATCAAAAAGCCCCGTACTTACCAGCACCCGCATTTGGCCGCGCTATTGATCACGGCGCTGACTTTGTTGCCCGACGAGTCGACCAATGCCGTCACCTGAACCAATTACTTGGACGCCCGCCGTTAATCGTTTCGCCCTATGACGCCGAACTTTTCGGCCATTGGTGGCATGAAGGCACGCAATTTGTTGAAAGCATTTTCCGCGCCGCACAAGCCGGTGGTCACGCGCTGTTGCCCGTCAGTGGCGCCGAATACTTAACCGATTTCCCGATCAATCAGGTAGTGACGCCGTCAGCCTCTAGCTGGGGCGACGCAGGCTACAACGGCGTCTGGCTTAACCCAGCAAACGACTGGATTTACCGTCATCTTCACCAGGCCGAAGAACGCATGATCGGGCTAACCCGCCGTCATCCCCACGCCGAAGGCTGGCAAAAACGCGCACTCAATCAAATGGCGCGCGAACTATTGCTCGCCCAATCCAGCGACTGGGCCTTCATCATGACCACCGGCACCACGGTCCCCTACGCCATCCGGCGCACGCGCGACCACATCAACCGCTTCACCGGACTTTTCGACCAAGTCAATTCCGGCAAGTTGATCGAAGACTCCATCCGCGACATCGAATGGCGCGACACCGTGTTTCAGGAAATTGATTATCGGGTTTATGCGTAAAATTTGCCAATACCGACTTTCATTTGCTCCGTAAATGTCGTCAGCAAAACGTACATTCCAGGTCGCTAATTCACTGGCCTGCGCGACGGGATTTGCGGAACTTACAATCGTGTGAATACTCTGTGCCTCATGTCCGCTAGCTCTGGCTATCTTGTCGATCTTGATCAACGCCCGGACCTCGGTCCGGCGGTGCTGGCATTGTTTGCGGCCTGCCCACCTGGAGCTGATCATCAAGTGTGCGGCAT
>JANMYZ010000438.1:0-4340 GCA_031382605.1 Planctomycetota bacterium
GTCGTGGTGCGCGTTCGATCATCGCCTTGGCGGTGCGGCGGCTGGCGACCAGGGTGGCGCCGGCGTCTTTGAACACCGCGTTGCCGTTGGTGTGGTCCCAGTGGTAATGCGTATTGATGGCGTAGAGCAGCGGCTTCCCAGGCCAACGTTCTTTGAGCGTCGCCAGCACTCGCCGGGCGAGCGCATGATTGACCTGTGTATCGACGATCGCCAAGCCACGTTCACCGATAAAAATTCCGGTATTGACGATGTTGCGCCAAATGCCCGCTCGTTCCGTGAGCGGCTCATAAGAGCCATAGGTTCGAGGAGCAAAGGGATTGCCGGCGGGTCGCATGGGGGTGCATGAAAGCGTCCTATCGCTCCACCACAACCGCGCGAATGCTGTGCATTCGACGATGATGAGCAGGACAGACCAATGGCGTATCAGATGGGTGTCCACCCGGTTGTGGAATTCAAACTCGCTCGCTAGGGTGCCAGCATGAATCAAGATCAACGTGCCGCAGTTATGGCAGCTTTGAAACTCACTGATGAACTTCCCGATCACGAGGTTCGCGTCGAAGGCATGCCCTTCGTCTCCGGCGCCGTTCGTCGGCAACGCATCAGCTACGCGGTTCCCGGCGGCAAACGCTTGACCGCGTGGATGCTGCATCCGTCGGTCGGCAATGGACCGTGGCCAGGTTTATTAGCGCTGCATCCGCATGGCGATGCGTTTGGGCAGGGTGGCGATGAGGTTGCCGGTCAACGTGGTCAACGCGAACACCACTACGGATTCAATCTGGCGGCCCGTGGTTTTACCGTGGTTTGCCCGGATTTACCGTGCTTCGGTCAGCAACAGGCACCCGCCGGCATGCCAATAGATCGTCAATGGGAACAGCTCTGTTTATCACGTGCGCTAACGTACGGACGTAGCTTATTGGCAGAGACCATGGATCAGTTGCGTTGCGCGCTCGCCGCGTTGTTAGATTTGGAGCGCACGCGCGGCCTGACGGTTTCCGTAGTCGGTTACGGCATGGGCGCACGCACCGCCGCCTGGTTGGCGTTTACCGATCAGCGCGTGGGCTCGCTGTGGATGCATTCAGGCCTTGGCCAACAGGCGATTTTACTGCAACATGGACGCTTATTACCGCGCCATGGTTTATTGCCTGGCTTGCTCGCGATGGGCCTCGATCAGGCCGACATCGTCGCCGATATTTTGCCACGCTCGCTGGGCATCAGCTACGGCAAAGCCGACCGCGTGGCGACCCCAGAAGCCATCGCCCCGGTGTTGCTCGCAGTAAAAGAACGTCGTCTGCGTTTTCCCGAAGCAAAAGTCGCGGTGTTGGAAGGTGATTATGATCATCGCTTCCCCAGCACGGTACTGAAAGAAATCGGCGATCATTTATTGCAATGGGCAGAGTGAGCGGTTGACGTTGCGGATATCGGAAGCGTAGTCTCTATACATGCACAGAACACTGGCAGCCCCTAGGAGAGCCGAGTTGTACTCGGCTCTCTTTTTATTGAGTACCTCTATCGAAATTTACGAATTTATGCCTTTGCCTTTTCCCGGCGAAACCTGAATGTTACGAAATGTACGATAAAAACCAATCAAACGACCCGCTGCACGGCGTAAAGCTGGAGCAGATCGTCACCTATCTGGTCGAAAGCTACGGCTGGGACGAACTGAGTAACATCATCAATATTCGCTGCTTCACCACCAATCCGTCAGTGAAGTCGAGCCTCCAATTTCTCCGCAAAACCGAATGGGCGCGAGTGAAAGTCGAGCGACTGTATGTCGCTACCAAGGCGCGCAAAGAAAACGACCAAGAGAAATAGACCGACGCTTTCCGCTGAAATTTCCTGGCCGCCACTGGGGAAATAGGAATCTCGCAGGCTGCCATTTTCAACCGCTTGCTCGCTAGTGCGCCAACGATTTCTCGATCCGCCGATCCGGCATCAGCCACATGATCGCCACTGCGGCGTAGAGCAGTCCGGCGATGATCGGCAGCCAGTACGCGACACTGATCGCCAAGACGTAAATCAGCAGAGAGGTCTTGCCCTTCCAGTCCTTGCCGGTGGCTTTCGCCAGAGCGGATTCGGCTCCGTTGTGACTGATCAGCACGCGCACCAGAATAAAATACGCGATGGCCGCCATCAGCAGAACCACGCCGTAGAGCATCACCGGCACCGCTGCGAAGTGGTTCTCGCCCATCCAGCCGGTGACAAACGGCACCAGCGACAACCAGAACAAAAGGTGCATGTTGGCCCATAACACCGGGCCGTTCACGTGGCTGACGGCGTGCAGCAGGTGGTGGTGATTGTTCCAGTAAATCGCGACGTAGATAAAGCTGAGCACGTAGCTGATAAAGACTGGCAAAAGCCCGAGCAAACTCGCTAGTTCACTGGAGTGCGGCACCTTCAATTCCAGCACCATGATGGTGATGATGATGGCGATCACGCCATCGCTGAAGGCTTCGAGACGATTCTTGGTCATGGCATCTCCGGCGGCGGGATCATTGGATCCAGGGTTCGCAGGCAACCCAGCACGTGCTGCCATTGTCATGTGCAATATCCGGGTTCACTGCTTGTCCGCCTCTCGCTTATCGCCCTGCAGGAAAAATCGCCGTTCTTCACAGCAGCTGGCTGAGCAGCGTGCGGGCCGGCACCACGGTCGGTTCGTGACGAGCGAAACAGTCGGCTGCCACGAATTCGCGGTCGAGCACCACCTGGAAGGCGTGCGGTGCTTTGATCTGGTCTTGGTAGTATTTCAGCGTTGGACTCAGGCTGTCCTGGCTCGCTTTGACTTCGACCAGGAACCATGGTTTGCGATCGCGGATCACCACGAAGTCGACCTCGCGCTGTTGCTTGTCGCGCAGATAGCGCAGTTCAAAAGCGCCCAGCCCTAAGTCGGTCCAGCCCTCGACGGCTTTGAGTAAGTGACAGGCCACGAAAGTCTCGGCGCGCTTCCCAGGATCTTCGATTCCCGACCAGTCGCGCAGGAACCACTTCGGTTCTTTGCGCAGCGATTTCGTGACGTTGGTGAACCATGGCCGGATGAGCACGCCGACGTGCAATGCGACCAGCAGGTCGAGCCAGTGCTTAATGGTGTCGGGCGCGACATGCAGATCATCGGCGAGCGATTTCATCACGATCTGATCGCACGAACGGTCGTGTAAGATTTCAGCGAGCAGGCCGATCTGAGCCACCTCTCGCACCAAGGTCAGATCGCGGATGTCCTCGCGCAAAAGCTGATGCTGCCGTGAATCACGCCAGCGGCGCGAGAATGCCGCCGACCGCTGTGCGAAGGGTTCGGGAAATCCGCCGTGCTCCCACAGCGCCTTCCACTGGATCTCAGGCAGGGCTTTCGGTGCGCGGATCAGCTTTTCCGGAATGGTGGGCGCGACCAATTCGCCGACCGAAAACGGATGCATGCGATAATGGAAGTAGCGCCCCATCAAACTGTCGCCGCCCCGGCGGTAAACATCCAAGCGCGAAGATCCGGTGACGATCACGCGGCAGCGGTCGGCATAGATATCGAAGAAACCTTTGAGCCAATTCTTCCAGCGCCCGAATTTATGGATTTCGTCGATGGCGATGATTGGCAGTCGGTCGCTCAACTGGTCCAGCCCGACGTGCGTGGCAACGGCGTCCGGTCCGCTGGCAATGAGCTTGCGATGGGCCGGGTTGTCCCAATCGAGATAGCTCCCGGACAAATGCCGAGCGGTCGTGGTCTTCCCAACTTGGCGTGGCCCGCTGATGAACGCCATCTGGCGGTACTCGGCAAGATGCTTGGCGATCAGGGCGTCGTAAAGGCGCGGAAGCGACGTGGACATGCCGGACTATAATAGGTCGAGCTCTATTTTGGTCCAGACCAAAATCGAGTTCGGTCTATTATGGACATGACGGACTTGGCCATCGGTCGCCAGGAAAAGAGCAAGACCGCCGGGAGGGTCGAGCACCAGCTCGACCATGAATTTATATAGCCACGGTGGAGCACCAGCTCGACCATATATAGCCTAGGTCGAGCTGGCGCTCGACCCTCCCGGCCAGGTTCGCCGCTCACCGCAAATCAAACCGATCCAACTCCATCACCTTCACCCATGCCCGCACAAAATCCTCTACAAATTGGTGCTGGGCATCCGCAGCGCCGTAAACCTCGGCCAACGCCCGCAATTGCGCGTGGTGACCAAAGAACAGGTCGACCCTTGTCGCGGTCCAGGTGACCGCACCACTCGTGCGGTCATGGCCGTTGAAGACGTCGTTGGCCTCGGACGTGGGTTTCCACTCGGTGCGCATGTCCAGCAGGTTGACGAAGAAATCGTTGGTCAGCGTTTCGGGCCGGGTGGTGAGGACGCCGTGTTTCG
>JANMYZ010000444.1:0-2648 GCA_031382605.1 Planctomycetota bacterium
CTTGCATGCCACCACGTATTTTCTAAGCGATTAGGCTGAGTGTGGTACGAACACAGGTAGCGTAGCGGGCTGAATGGCAACTTCATATGCTCGATCTACGGTTCGCGCGTAAAATTGTCACCAGGTTTCATCGGAAGTGCAATTTAGCTTAGTCTTTAGCGCGCGTTCGTAGTTCTTCCCACAGCCCCACATGATTCAGCAAAATATCCTTCATCCCGCTCTGCACGCTCGGTGAATTCAGCGCCTGGGTGCTCATCAAATTATGTGCGTCCAATGCGCTCATAATCGCATTCAATAACTCAGTCTTAAGATCCGGCGAATTAGCAAACTGCTCTTTAGAATTATTCACCGCCTGCTGACGCAGCGTTTCCGACTCCAGCAGCTTACCTTTGATGACATTGTTGACGTACACCAATTTATCGTCGTCAGTCAGTTCACCGTCGAACAGGCTGTTCACTTTTTCGATCAGCTCCGCGAGGTAGGCTTTCTGTTTCTCCTGCACTTTTCCGCCACCGCTTTCGGTTAACGGATCGAGCTTGGGCGTGTTGCCCTCACCCAGGGGCAGCGTGCGTTGGCCGGTGTTCTTTAGGTTGTGGTGGGTCAGGACCACTTTGGACAGGTCGATGCCGTCGCGTTCGCGGCCGAATTCTAGCAACGGAAGTAGGCGTTTGAAAAAGAGGCTGCGCTTTTCGACGGCGGTGTTGCCGTAGTCGAAAATCTGCGACAGAAAGGTGTAGAGGCGAACGAACGTGCCGAGGTCACCTTTGAACAAACGCAGGGCTTCCAGTTCCTCATTCGCTTTGGTGATTGCAGGCTGATCGTTCTTGGCCTTGGCGATTTTAAGCGCTTCTTGCGCGGCTTTGTAAGTGCGCAGCAAACGGTCGGCGACGGGTTCCAGGGCGGCGATCAGTTCGCCTTGTTTGGCCTTCGGGTTTAATTCGACGGCTACCACGCGGTCGACTTCGTTGTCGTCATAGTGGCCAGCAGCGTCGAGCTTGGCGCGCAGGTTGAGCACCAGATTGGGATCAGTGGTGGCCGACAATGTGGCGGTCGTGTGGTAAGTCTTGAACGCGGCCAGCACTTCGTCGGTGTCGTTGACGAAGTCGAGGACGTAGGTGGTGTCTTTGCCGTCTTGGGCGCGGTTAAGGCGCGACAAGGTTTGCACCGCCTGAATGCCAGCGAGGCGTTTGTCCACGTACATGCCGCACAGCAGCGGTTGATCAAAGCCGGTCTGAAATTTATTCGCTACCAATAAAATGCGATAATCATCGCCATCAAAGGCTTCGCGAATGTCGCTCTTCAGGCCCGGATTCAATTTAGCATTGCGCTCGGTGAAACCATCGGGGCCGGATTCCTTGTCGTTCACTTCGCCGGAAAACGCCACCAGCGTTCCGATCGCATAGCCATGCGCAGTGACGTATTTCTGGATCGCGAGTTGCCAACGCACCGCTTCGACGCGACTACCAACCACCACCATCGCTTTGGCCCGACCTTTCAGCAGGGGCGCAACCAAAGTGCGAAAGTGCTCAACGACGATTTCTACTTTTTGTGAAATGTTATAGGGATGCAGACGCACCCAGCCCATAATGCTTTTCAGCGCTACGCTGCGTTCGACGGTTTTTTCGTCGTAGTCTTTGCCGTTGTGCGCCAACTTAAAGGCCAGCTTGTAGGTCGTGTAGTTCTGCAACACGTCCAGGATGAAGCCTTCCTCGATGGCCTGACGCATGGAGTAAACGTGAAACGGTGCAGGCAAATTCGTGGGGCTGGCGGGTTGGCTGGGCTCGGGGCGCGTACCAAACAGTTCTAGTGTTTTGGCCTTGGGCGTGGCGGTGAAGGCGACGTAGGTGATGCCGCTTACCCCGGCCCGTATCGCCATCTGTGCAGCCAGCAGATCTTCCGTGCTGATGTCGCCACCGTCGGTCAATTCGGCCCATTCGGCGGGTGACAAAACCGCCTTCATTGTGGAGGCAGCCTCGCCGGTTTGTGAGCAGTGCGCTTCATCGGCGATCACAGCAAAGCGCTTGCCATGCTTCATGGTCAATTGCTGCATCGATTGATAAAGCGCGGGGAACGTTTGAATGGTGCAGACCACGATTTTTTTGGCGCCCGATAACGCCTCGGCTAATTTATTACTCTTGCTGCCGTCATCGTCGGTGATGGTTTCGACCACACCTACTTGGCGCTGAAAACCGATAAGGGCTTCTTGCAACTGATCGTCGATGACCGTGCGGTCCGAAATAACCAACACGCTATCAAATATCTTTTTGTCATCGGCATCGTGCAGATCCGCCAGAAAATGCGCCGTCCACGCGATGGAGTTGGTCTTTCCCGAACCGGCGGAGTGCTGAACTAAATAATTGCCAGCCTTTTTCTGTTCGCGCACCGCCATCATGATTTTGCGCGTCACATCTAATTGATGATAACGCGGAAAAATGATTGCCGTAATTTCTTTCTTCTTGTCGCGCTTCGGCATTAGGTAGCGGCCAATAATTTCTAACCAGCTCTCGCGCGCCCATACTTGTTCCCACAAATACGCCGTGCGGTGTCCGCCATTCGGATTCACCGGATTGCCAGCAGCACCGTGATCGCCCTGGTTAAATGGCAGAAAATGCGTGGCCGGGCCAGCGAGCTTGGTGACCATATGCACT
>JANMYZ010000448.1:0-6111 GCA_031382605.1 Planctomycetota bacterium
CCGGTGAGGACGCCCAGATAGCCGATCAATACGGTGTGGAAAATCGCCGATATCGCTGCGGTTTTCCAGCCGATCATGGCTGCCGTCACGCCCATGCCGCAAGCGAGTCCATACCACAATGCCGGCATAGTCGGAGCCATCATTTGCATTCCAACAAACGTGAAGGTGGCCGCCAGTACCGCTGACTGCACCGCTGAAATCAGCGGATACAGAAACCAACCTAAGGCCCCGCCGAACACGCCGCACGATAATGCCATAGTCCAGGCCAAGGCCGCAGTCCAATGGTCGTGGGCGAAAAATAACACCGCGCCGATGGTGATTCCGCATGAGATCAATGCGGTCGTCCAACGAATCAGTCGCCAGCCCATCAACAGCGGAATCAACGCCATCAGTATGACGAACATGCCGAGCCATGGCGATGCGGCGATGACGTGTTGATGAAGTGGGGTGGAGAACGTTCCCGCTTCTCCGGCAACGACGGCGGCAGGAAACAGCGCCGTGCTCACGCAAAAAACTGCCCGCACGCTCACCCTCGCGGCTGACGCCGCGCCTCCCACCATTCGATGCGTTTGGCGATTTCCTTTTCGAAGCCGAATGATCCTGGCGTGTAGAAACGTTGTCCGAGCAATTCATCGGGTAAACATTGCTGCCCAGCGAAATGCTCCGGCGTATCGTGATCGTAGACGTAATCTTTTTTGTAGCCCAACTCGCGCATCAGCTCGGTCGGCGCATTGCGCAAGAACAACGGAACCGTTGCGCCAGGGTGTGCGCGCACGGCTTCGGCGGCAGCAAAATAGGACTTGGTCGTATTCGACTTCGGCGCAGTGGCACAGGCGATGGTGGCCTGGGTGAGCGGATAAATGGCTTCAGGAAGACCGATTTTTTCCACGGCTAACAACGCTGACGTGGCGGTGGTGAGCACCTGAGGATCGGCAAGCCCGACATCTTCACAGGCGAAGATCACCAGCCGACGAACGATAAACATCGGTTCTTCGCCGCCTTCGATTTGCCGCGCTAAATAATACAGCGCGGCTTGTACATCACTGGCGCGCATGCTTTTGATAAAGGCGCTGGCGACATCGTAGTGATTTTCCCCAGCACGGTCGTGATCGCAGACCGGTGACGCGGCAACCTGCGCGACGGTGGCGGCATCGATCGCATCTGGCTTTGACAAGGCCCAGGCTCCGTCGAGCAAGACCAACAAACGACGTCCGTCGCCCGCGCTGAAGCGCAGCAACGGATCGCGTGCCTCATCGGCAACGCTGAGTCCAGGCAGACCATCAGGATGAGTCGCCGCGCGTTCGATCAGCGCAGCCAAAGCCGGTGCATCAAGGCCATGCAATTGAAAGACCCGACAACGTGACAGCAGCGCGCGGTTGACGGAAAAGCTGGGATTTTCCGTGGTGGCGCCGACTAATACCACGGTGCCGGATTCCACGTGCGGCAGCAAAGCATCTTGCTGCGCTTTGTTGAAGCGATGAATTTCATCAACAAACAGCAACGTGCCTTGGCCAACGGCGGCAATCTTGCTGGCTTCATCAATCAATTTTCGCAGCTCTGGCACGCCACCAAGAACGGCGCTGAAGGGCGTGAAACGTAACGATAATTTTTCAGCCAATAAACGCGCCAGGGTGGTTTTCCCGCAGCCCGGCGGTCCCCACAGCAACAGGCTTGGTAGATGTCCAACCGCCAGCAAACGACTGAGAATTCCCTGCGGCCCGAGCAAGTGCGGCTGACCAACGACCTCATCAAGCGTCGCCGGACGAATGCGCTCGGGCAGCGGGGCGGTCACGGCGTCACGCTGGCAAAGACGCGCACGACGCGTCCCAGATTAGTGGTGACCTTCAAAATCGCATTGGTGGCGGCGGCGGTGGAATTCGGCGTCACTTTCAATGCCCAGGTGCCATCGTCGCGCTTCACCAATTGGGTCGTCACTTCTGGCGAAGAGGCGGTGACCTCAATGGCTTGTTCGTCGACTCCTGTTGGCATGGTCATGATTGACGTCTGTTCGGTCGCTGGTGCGCCGACCTTCCAGGTTAAAAACGCTGGCGTGATCTGCGGCAAAGCGCTGAGCACCATAGTCAGGTTGAGGGTAATTTCTGGTCCACGATCGTAAGAAATGCGAATAGTTTTTTGCTGCGTTCCGCCAAGGCCATTGAGATCCAGCAGCGCAACGATTTCGCCTTTTTCGCCAGGGTCATAACTGCGTTTGTCGAGCGCGATCGTCGCGCAACCACACGACGTTTGCAGGCCGGTGATGGTCAGCGCGGTGGAGCCGGTATTGGTGAAAGAATAACTGGCGGTGGCGCTCTGCGCTCCTGGTTTAGGCGTGAGGGTAATCGTTTCTTGAGCAAAGGTCAGATCGGCAGCGAATGTCGCCCCGACCGTCAGAAGCAAAAGAAGAAGTATGCGCATGGCCGGCAGGCTATCAGCGCAGGCCGCGACTCCAGCCCCACGCGACTTGCGGACTTCCGCACGAGTCACCACCAGACATCATCCGCGCCATGTATGATTTTCTGCGCGGCACGGTTGCCAGCCTTGATACGACGGGACGCCTGAGCCTTGAGGTGAATGGCGTTGGATATTCCCTGCGTATTAGTGAACAAACACGCAAACGCATCTCGCTCGATGGCAGCAGTGTATTGATCTATGTGCGACTGATCGTGCGTGAAGATGACCTCATTTTGTTTGGCTTCCACGATCCCGCTGAGCGCGCCGCCTTTGATCTGTTGACCTCCGTACAATTGGTCGGCCCTAGTGTAGCGATGGCGGTGTTGTCCGATTTAGGCGTCGGCGAATTGCGCCGCGTGCTGATTGGCCGCGATGTTGCCCGCCTACGCAAAGTCAAAGGCGTCGGTCCCAAGAGCGCTGATCGCATTGCGCTGGAACTTGCTGATAAAGTCGACCGTATTCCGGCACCAACGTTGGCCGCTGAAGTCGGCGCACCCGTCACGGGAGCGGTCGCCGTGGAAGAGGTCCATCGTGCGCTGATCGTGCTGGGGTTCTCGCCCAAAGACGCCGCCGACGCGCTGACCAAAACCGCCAAGCCCGGCGTTGGTCCAGAAGAATTACTGCGCGCAGCGTTGGCCGTGTTGCGCTAACGGTGACCGCTTGTTCACCACACACATCGCGGCGGTCGTGCACCAACGCGCGAATGTCGTAATGGCAGCGACGTACTACTCTGCCGCTATGTTCCGCCCTATGTTCCGCCCTATGTACCGCCGTCGCGTATTACTGACCTGGCTGATGCTGATGTTCTTGGTGGGTGGCCACTGGGGCATGCTTCAGGTGATGGCGTGGACCGGCATGGTGATCAGTTACAGTCGCGATGCTTCGTTTGCTGAGGCGCTCAGCATGACTTTTGACGGCGAACATCCGTGTGCGTTTTGTCATGAAATTCGAGATGGTTTGGCCAGCGATATCGGCGCTGACACCAATGCCGATCGCAAAACGCCAAGTCAGACGCCAATCAAAATAATGAAATCCATCAAGGCTGATGGTTGCACCAATGTGGTTAAGGTGACGCTGCCAGTGGCGGCTGTCGTTGCGGTTATGAGTGCGGCCGCGCCAGCAAAAGAAATGGCAGCAAGCGTGGACCCCCAGCGGCGTCCACCGCGAAACGTAGGATAAACGAAAGCCGGCCACCACCGGCCAGTCCTGGGACCGCCGGTTTCCAACCGGCCCGGGGCAATCAGTTCTCTTCATCAATTCTCACTCTCCCCTTGCGATTCCCCACCCTGCCGACTGGCAGCCGGCAATCCCAGGGAGGAGAACCCACCTTTTTCTCAATAGGTTTCCCATGCTCCCCGCACCCCTCATCCGCAAATCCCTCCCCTCCCTCCACCACCCCTTTTTAGTTGCCTCATTAGCAACTTTCCTTTCCGCACTCACCGCAGAAGACGCCGTCCCCACGCCATCAACTTCATCCGTCGCCGATAATCTTCAGGTCACCGCCCAACGTGATCCTTCACTCACCAGCCCCGACACCCTCGCTGCTGGTCGTGAGCGCCTGATGATTCCCGGCGGCGTCACCGTCATCGACGGTGAATCCTATAAAACCGGCCGCGCAAGCACGCTGCGCGATGTCCTTGGTTGGGCGCCAGGAGTCGTGGTGCAACCGCGTTTTGGCAGCGAAGAATCACGCTTGTCGATTCGCGGCTCTGGCATTCAACGCACCTTCCATCTGCGTGGCATCACGCTGCTGCAAGATGGCTTCGCGCTGAATCAAGCCGATGGCGGCGGAGATTTTCAGGCGATCGAACCGGCAGTGCTTGATCACGTCGAAGTGTATCGTGGCGGCAACGCGCTGCGTTTTGGTGCAGCGTCGCTGGGTGGCGCGATCAATTTCGTCACCCCGACCGGACGTAACGCGCCGCTGGCGGATCTCCGGCTGGAAGCAGGAAGTTTCGGTTATGTTCGCGCGCTGGCGGCAACTGGTGGCCAGCGTGGCGCTCTGGATTGGTACGTGGCAGCCAGTGCCTATCAGCAAGACGGTTATCGCGATCACAGTAAACAACAAAATATCCGTGGTACCGCCAACGTCGGTTATCGCTTGTCGGACAACGTCGAAAACCGTCTGTATTTATCAGCCAGCGACAGCGATTCCGAATTGCCGGGCGCACTGACGCGCGCGCAATTTGATGCCAATCCCGAACAAGCGAATCCAGGAAATATCACCGGCGATCAAAAGCGTGATTATCCACTCTATCGTATTGCTGATGTGATGGCGGTGACCTGGGGCAGCGAACGCTTGGAGGCCGGTCTGTCGTGGACCAACAAAGATTTATTTCATCCGATTTTCCAGGTGCTCGATCAATATTCGAATGACTATGCTGGCATGGTGCGCTTCGTTACCGCCGCGCCGATCGCGAGCTTTCAGAACCGCTTCACCGTCGGCATCAATGGCGTGATCGGTGAAACCAATGACGACCGTTTCGTCAACGTTGGTGGGCAGTCAGGTGCGATGATTTCCAGCGCCGACCTGACGGCCCAAGGCGTGGATCTGTATGCTGAGGATCACTTCCATCTGACGCCGGAATTCGCGCTGATTGCGGGAGTTCAACTGGCCTGGACGGAACGCGAGGTCGAGTACAGCCTTTTCAATTCGAGCCCAAACAACCTGCCTTCCGGCAGCACGGATTACCACGCGGTGAATCCCAAGCTGGGGGCGATCTGGCAGGCCACCAAAGAGGCGCAAGTTTACGGCAATATCAGTCGCAGTTATGAACCACCAAGCTTCAGCGAGCTCGGTACATTTGCTGGTGCATTTCCACAAGATATCAATGCTCAATCGGCGTGGACCGCAGAAATCGGCACGCGTGCGGTTAGCGAACGCGTCACCTGGGATTTGACGCTGTACCATTCCTGGGTGAGCGACGAATTGCTGTCGTACAGTCTTGGAAATGGCGCACAGCGCACGGTGAACGCGGATAAAACCAAGCATATGGGCGTTGAGGCCGGATTGGATCTCACGCTCGTGCGCGGTACGTTGCTCAAAGATGACGCGGTGGTGCTGCGCCAAGTCTACACCTATGGACGCTTCACTTTTGACGGCGATCCCGTTTATGGCGATAATCAAATTCCAGGATTGCCTGAGCACGTCTATCGCGTGGAACTGCTGTGGACCTGCAATGGTTGGTTTGTTGGACCGAACGTGGAATACCAAAGCGCGTACGCGTTGGACTTCGCCAACACCACCGACAACGACGACTTTATTCTGCTAGGTGCCCGCGCCGGGTATCGCACTGCCCGTGGGCTGGCGGTGTTTGTTGAAGGCCGCAACTTAACGGATGAGGCCCATGTGCCGACGAGCGGCGTCGCCAATCCGGCCTCGGCAACCCCTGTAAACAATCAGGCCTTACTGTTGCCGGGCGACAGCCTGAGCGTTTATGCTGGCGTTGAGTGGAGATATTAATGCGTCATTTATATAGGCTTCTGTTCTTGTGGTGTGCCCTCGTATCGCCATGCATTAACGCCGGCGAACACCAACACCCCGTAAGTCCCAGCGACGGGGTCGCATCTTTGGATGTGTGCGTCGATGGCACGACGACGCATCTGCTGATCGCGGTGATGGTGCCGAATCAACCAGCGCGCGTTGAACATCGACGATCC
>JANMYZ010000472.1:0-16045 GCA_031382605.1 Planctomycetota bacterium
CGCTCGAAGGCGGATTGAAGACGGCGTCGCTGGTGACGAATCCGTTAATGTAGCTCCAGCAAAACCGACCAGGCCCACAACAGTCCCACGACCTGCAACCAAACGGCACGTCAATCGCCCGAACAGCGCAAGTTTTTATAGTCCGCGCGTGCGTACGCGCCTTGATGAAAACGGCATGTTGCCGGTCGATCTGGCAGCGATTCACGGCACTGGTGAAGGTGGCCGCGTCACCGCCGAAGATGTTGAGCACTACTTGAGCGAAGGTAGCCCGATGAGCCCGATGCGCCAAGCGGTCGCATCCAGCATGCTCCGTTCATGGGGACGCCCACTCGCCACCGTAGCGCGCACCGTGCGCATCGATCCGTTGCTGACGCATCGTCGCATCGTCGACGGTCGTCCCAGCGCCACGGTTTATTGTTTGCGCGCACTGGCACTCGCCCTCAAAGACGATGACCGCATGGTTCATCGCGTCGTTGGCAGTCGCATCACGCGTCCGTCTTCGATGGATTTGGGCGTTGCAGTGGAAGTCGACGACGGCGTGCTGACGCCGGTCATCCGTACAGTCGATCAATTAGATCTGGCCAAACTGACGACGGCCGTTGACTTAGCGGTAGAAAACGCCCGTAAAGGTCGGGTCGGCGACATCGGCGGAGCCGTATCGACGATTACCAACTACGGCACCTTCGGTCTGACCTGGGCAACAGCCATTCCGCAACCCGATCATTCGATGATTCTTGGCATTGGCGCGGTGCGCTACGTGCCCGACTGGAATCCAGCGGAAAAACGTTGGGATCGTGCACGCGAAGCGGAGCTGACCCTGACCTTCGACCATCGCATCGCCGACGGCGGTGCCGCAGCGCGTTTACTCATGCGGGTTGTCGATTTGCTGGAGCATCCTGAACGGATGTGAACCTCTTGGTCTTTGCGCTGATAGTTTGAATTTTCACTGAGCTTTTCGCTCGGTCTCGTGCCGGTGTTGCACATCGCAATTGTTACAAAACCGTTACATCCGCCTCGAAGCGTACTCATACGTTGGTGCGCATGTCACCAACACTATTCCTCATTTTTCTGGGAAGCTTTCTCCCCCTGAACGGCATTGCCGGAGAGCTCTCGCCGGCGGAAATTACCTTGAAGCCGCTCAAAGCGAGCGAGGTATCACCGCAGCGCTTCCTCTACCGCGAAAACCACGATGGCCGAATAGTGGCGGTGGTGGAGGCACGGTTACAACCGAGTACTTCGGTCGGGGACGAGGTTCGACTTGAGCTGCGCATCAGCGCACGCGCGACCGAGATCCAGCCGGCAGTTGGTTGGGAACAGCTGACAGGAAGCAACCGTACGACCGCACTGGATTTGGAGCGCCTAAGGACAGGCGGTCTGCTCACTTTCGGCATCGCCGATTCAGCTGGAGGATGGCGTGCTGATACGGTCACCTATTTAGGAACCCTCGGGTGGATGCCCCTGCTGGAACACCGCCAAGAAAGCGATGGCAGTATTAGTGCTGCCGTTCCTACCCGTCGTCATTATCTCACCGATTTAATGGCCACTTCGGGCCCCCTGCGCGCGGGTGAACATGAAATAGCGGTGTTGGTCGCTGGGGCGGCGCGCCTCATCGTACGTTATCGCCATGTGCCTGGCACTACCCGCATTCTCGACATCCATGACCCCCTTCGTCCGCTCAACCCTAAGGAAAGATAATCATGTTTATTTCACGCCTTGCGCTGCTGCATTTGGCCGCCGCCTCGCTGGTTGCTGCCGTGCCCACCGATGTCCCACGCTGGCTAGCGACAGATCCCGAAGCGCGTTGGGTGACACTCAGCGCCGACCTCGCTCAAGAACCAGCGGAGCTGTCGACCTGGGTCGCATTCCTAACGACGCATCACGACAAGCAGCAACTCGAATGGCTGGCCCTGGCCTATGACTTTCGACTTCCGGCTGAAGCCTTGGTCGCATTGGATGCCGATAACTGGCCGCGGGTGGCGTGGTGGACCGTGACGATACACCGGGACAGCCACACCCAGGAGTTTGCTGATGATCTCATCCTTTTACCTGCGGGAATCGCACAGCAAAAAAAGATCGATGGCGCGAAAAACGATGCCAATGTATTAACCCAGCGGCATCAAGAATTGCTGTATGCTTGGTTACTTCCTCAGCCGGGTCTGTCCGAAGTCGCCCAAGCCAAGTTCAAGAAAGCCGCCGATCCTCAGCTTCCCTTGCTCGCCACACATTACCTTCCGGTGCTGAAGCCTGAGGAGGTATTTGCCCACCTGACGCCGCCCGCAATAGTGGTCGATCTGCGCCCAGGCGAAGCAATGGTGCCCGGTCAGTGCTACGCGCATCAGGTAGTCCGCGCACTTGATATCCTCGTACGCTCTGCCCGATTTGAGCCCAAATGGTTAGCACAGGTCCAAGCACTCACCACCCACGCACATCCCCGCCTGCGCTCCGCAGCGTGGCAATTTTTTGCAGCACTGCATTGCAGGTACGTGCCATACCAGAAGGCATTTCTCGCACTTTCAACTGAGCACGAGACCATTGGCGTGCGTCAGGCAGCGCTCATCGCCTTTTCTGCGAGCGACAGTCCCGATACCGAATTGAAACTGCTTACATTCGCAAATGCTCCCGGGCCGTTGCGCGCTCTCGCCATCTCGTGTCTCTGTAACCGTGGCGACGCCTGGATACTGAGCCAACTCGAAACTCTGGTTCTTGACCCGGTCAACGAGCCTGGCCTGGTGGCGCAGCGCGAGGACCTAAAAAAGCGGGTGAGGATAACCCCTTTTCCACCGATAGCCCCAGCTCTACGTCGTGCCGCAGCGGCAGACTTGGTATGCAACCCTTACGAGGGGGTGTTAGTCACATGGACCATGGACATGGCGCGCAACGCTCTAGACCAGCCAGAGCCGATTGGAAAACAACTGCGCAGCCACCTCGTGACCCTCGTCACGAATACCGATAAAATCGACGACGTATCGGTGCGCGTCCGCAGATATGCGAGCACCTTATTGTCTGGAAAAGTGCCAGCAGCAGCCAAGTAAATGAGGACAGGTGTCTTCATTTCATCAAACGACGGCCACCGAATGGCGTAACCAAGAAACGAATGTCGATCGCTCGACCGACTCCGGCATCCCACGACATGATGAATTCCTTGTTGGGCTTACCAATCGTCTGCTTTCTGGTGGGCGCTTCTTTCGATCCGCTCAATAGTAAAAAGTCGAGCGTTTGACCATCGAAATGAAGCAGAAAACTATACTGCTCAGCAGCTTTCGCCAACGTGCGATCACCTTCTGGCAAACCGGTCAGTACCATGCCCTTGGCGCTCACCACCAGCATTCGACCTTCGGCTAACGGTAAGGCCCATTGGTCTAGGCCGTGTTCCTTGCCGGTAAAAACCACTCGCAAAGTCAGGGTACGACCAGCCAATTTAGTCAGAACGTCACCGCGCCCATTTCCTGCTCCGGTAAAACGCACGGTATTTTCCGCGACGACGGCCTTACCTGGCCCGTTGAACGCAAATATCTTCATCATGTCAGCGGTGATGCGCTTAATGTATTCTAGAGTGAAAACCTCGCGCATGGCATCTTCTTTAGCCATCGGCTTGGCGGCATCCTCGGCCAACACCGCTTCTTCCCACTGTTGTTGACAGCTATCAAAATCTTTGCGCATGGCCGGGCTTTTCAGCTCATCGCTGATGGATTGCAGCGTTTTGTAGGCGTCACTCACACGCTTCTGCTGCAATTGTTCTAAGATTTTTTTGATCGGGCTATGAGCTTGCAGAGATGCCCACGAATCCCAGGCGCGTTCGACATCCGCTCGTGCCCGAGCGATGTCTTTTTCTGAGGACGAAAGGCCGACTGGCTGCCGTTCGAGAAGCTCGACGGCTTCGCGGTAACGATTATCCTTAATCAGCGTTGCCACCTGCGACTTCACCTGGCTCCACTGCCAGCCGCCGGCCAGACCCGTCATCAAAATGATCGCCACGACGGCGACGCTGAGCGCGAAAGCATACCAAGAAACCCGCCGCACCGTGCGTCGCAGACGTCGTTGTCGGGCGCGGGTAACGGCTTCAACGCTGTTCGCTGCGTCAGCCGGATTATCAGTCACCTGCTTACGACGCAGTTTGGAGATGATGTCGATCGCTTCACTGGCCGATTGCGGGCGATCCTTTGCTTCTTTCGCCATTAAACGACTGATCAAAACCTGCACCGCAGGAGTTGGTCCAGGAACCGGAAACTTCAGCGGTTGGCTGGCGGCGCGCATCAATACTTCCATCGCTCCTTCACCGCTGAATGGCGTGTGTCCACAAACCAAATGGTAGAGCGTCGCGCCAACGGCATAGAGGTCAGCGCGATGATCAACGCTATGCGCGTCGCGACCTTGTTCAGGCGCCATGTAATGTGGCGTGCCCATGACCGCGCCGACGTTGGTGGCGGTTGCTGAAACATTTTCGGTATCTTCTGCCCGCGCCAAACCAAGGTCGGCGACTTTGACCATGCCCGATTCGGTCACCATCAAATTATCTGGCTTAATATCGCGATGGATGACGCCAGCGGCATGGGCAAACTTCAACGCCTCCAAAGTCTGACGAATAATTTCTAAAGCGCGCATTTCAGGAATGCGTCCGTGTTGACGCAACAGTTCGCTGACGGACGTCCCATCAACCAATTCCATGCTGAAGAACATCAAGCCATCGGCTTCGCCGACGTCGTGTACCGCGATCAAATTAGGATGATGCAGTCGGCCGGCAGCCCGCGCTTCACGCACAAAGCGTCCACGGAAACGCCGATTCGACGCCAGTTTCGGTGACATAACCTTAAATGCGACCGCACGATTCAACGACAACTGCATCGCCCGATAGACCTGTCCCATCGCGCCAGCGCCCAACGGCCTTTCGATGCGATACCCAGCAATAATGGCGCCCTCATGGATGGCGTCCCAGTGACCGCTCTCGCCATTTAAACGCGTCAATGACTGTGGCGTTAAAGCGTCGCTGCTCGCCGCCGGTTTTATCTCAACCGCTGCTTTTACTTCGACCGTGACTGCGGTGTTCGATGCATTCACCACGGTGATGGGTGTCATCGAAGGACCAAGATCCTCGCTCATCTCCGTTTGCGCCGTAGCAACGTGGGTGGGTACTGGCGGTGTCAGCGCTGGCGTGATCGCCGATAAGCGGTCGCTGCTTGGGGTGATCGCAAATGGGGTGATCGCAAACGGAGTCGTCGCTGATGGCGTCAATGCCTTTGGCACATCGCCGCGCGGCATACATCGCCGCAGAGCTTTATTCAGCAGTTCTTCCGGCAGAGCCAGCAGACGTCCACGCGTGCTCAACGCCGATACTAATGCGGCCCGGCGCTTCCTATCGAGTTCAGCGTTATGACTCATTTGCTGATCGCCCTCCCCCGCATGCGGCGCATTCTGTCGCCGCGAGTTCTGACGTCAGGGGGAAAAACCGTTCACACCCGTTTGGCGGCAAACAGCGCGTAACACGCAACCGCTCCGGCCATCGCAGCATTCAAACTATCGGTTCCGCCCGGCATCGGCAGCGTCACGTGCTCGGCGCAGCTCGCTAACACCGGTTCGTCAAGACCGTGCGCCTCTGAGCCAACCACCAGCCAGCGCGGTTGACGCGGCAGCTCTGCGGGATCTTTGCCTCCACGCACGACTAAGGCGCAACACGGTGCACCGCCTGCCAAAGCCGCGAGTCCTTGAGCGACATCGAAACGATACAGATGGATGGTGGCCACGCCGCCAGCGGTGGCCTGGATCACCTTGTGCGAAAACGGATCGGTACCGCCGATGATCACCACTTGCTCAATCGCAAATGCGCCCGCGCAGCGAATGAGAGTCCCGAGATTCCCAGGGTCACTGATCCCACTCAGCACCAATCCACCCTGGTGTGGATTCAGCGCGGTTGGCTCAGGTATACGAAAAGCCGCGAGAAAACCCGATGGAGTGTGCGCTTGCGAGAGCTTGGCCATGACCTCCACCGAGACTCGGGTCACCACCCGATTGCCCCACGATTCCGGCGACGCGAGACCCTCCGTCACCAGCAGTTCGAGTGGTTGCCAATCTTTCGCAAAGAAGCCTTCGACCGCACGCGCGCCCTCCACCAGAAAGGCGTTATCTTCGCGACGGTGACGCGTTTCATGCAAACGCCGCAGACGTTTGACCAACGGATTATCGGTCGCCGTAATGATATTCATGGATGCCTTTACCGTGGTTTGAGCGGGCGGACGGTTGGGCGATGCCGCGACAAAACAATGCCTAACCTGCGCCAGCCAATCCGCTCTGGGGCGATGATTCACCCGCATGAGCCATACGGACAGCGCATCGACCGCGCCGCTTCCCGCATGGTTGACTGGTTTCAGTGCCGCTCCTAAGCTCCCGCCCGTCTCATAGAAAGGGTCCGGCCACGACGCTATGAGCCTAAAGGAATCCATGACCGCACTGCGCATGTCACAAGTGATCGATCAAAAGGCGTTCACCGTCCTTTCCAACGAGGTCGATAAACGACAGGTCATTGCGACCCTCGTTCAAAGCCTCGCCAATAATAAAAAATTCACCGCCGATAAGGCCGCCGAAATCATCGAAGGCGCGATGGCCCGCGAAGCGATTGGTTCAACTGGGATTGGTCATGGCATTGCGATTCCCCATTGCCGCACGCCTCATGTCAAAGAAATCGTCTGCGCTTACGGCAGTAGTTCCGCCGGGATTGATTTTGACAGCCTTGACGGCGAACCCGTTCACAGCGTCTTTTTGCTGCTGACTCCGCCCGATCAAAAAGAGCACCATCTGACGCTGATGAAAAGTTTCGCCAGCCAAATCCGCAAAGAGCACTTCTGCGAATTCCTGCACCAGATCTCAGCCGTTCAACCGCTGATTGATCTGCTCAATGAGTTCGAAGCCCGCTGAGCAACCCGACTCCGTGTTCCTTTCTTTACCCGATTTGCGCCCATTTCTTGATCCCACCCGGGTACTGACCATCACCGGGACGCCGAGCAAACGAGAGATCCTCGTTCATGTTGCCCGCACTTTTATCGGCCATTCAGCCATAGGCGATCATCGCGGATGGCTCAAAGCCATTTACGATCGTGAAGATGTCACCAGCACTGGTGTCGGCGGCGGAATCGCCATTCCCCATGCCCAACACCCCAGCGTCACCAACTTCACTTTGGCCATCACCCGCTTCCCCTTCGGCGCTGATTTTGCCGCCAAAGACGGACAACCGGTGCGAATTTTGGTCATGATGGCAGCGCCGCCCGAACAGCGGCCCACATACTTGAAAGTGCTGGCCAGCATCGCCGCTCGGCTCAATCATCCGCGGATTTGCGAAGCCGTGCTGGCCGCGCCTGAACCGCAAGCCGTGATCGACGCCTTCGTCGCAGGATAGTCGCAGGATATTCGCAGGGTAGTCGCAGAGTAAAAGTCGGGCTGCCGACGTTTGGCGAAGCGACCAAAGGGCCGCCGGGAAACCCTTTGCCCAGGCGCATCACCGCCACAGACTGCGCGCCCGTTTTTCACCACCTGTTCCGCCCACCGTCACATGGTGGGGGAAATTAATCGCAGCGAGTCCACCATGCAGGCCACTATCAACGATGCCGGTACCCTCCGTAAAAAGGTCACCGTCACCTACACTCAAGCCGAAGTCGACACCCGTCGCGAGAAGGTGCTGAAAAAGCTCACCGGTCAGGTGAAACTCGACGGCTTCCGCCCAGGCAAATCTTCCAAGTTGATGGTCGCCAAGCGCCATGGCCCCGCCGCCGCGCAGCAGGCCCGCGAAGAGCTGGCCGACGAAGGCTTCAACGAAACGATCAAGCAACATCAGCTCAAGCCGATTGGTCCGCTCACCAACGAGTCACTCAAATCTGACAATGGTTTAGAGCTGGTCGTCAGCTTCGATGTGAAGCCCACGATCACGTTGCCCGAACCCGCCACCATGGTGATCACCAAAGACGAGCCGGTCGTTGCCGACGCTGATGTCCAGGCCGCCGTTGATAATCTGTGCATGCGCGCTGGCACCCAGGCCCCTTTGGAAGCGGGCGAAACTATCGTCGCTGACGACGGCGTGACTCTGACCGGCACCGTCGAAGTCGATGGCAAAGAAATCCGTAAGCTGCATGACTTCCACCACTTGGTCGGCGGCTATAGCCTGCTCGGCACCAAGCCTGAGGACGTGGTGGTGTTGTTTAAAGACAAGAAAATTGGCGATGGCTTGGATTTCACCACCACCTTGCCGAAAACGTTCAGCCCCAAAGAAGCCGCTGAAAAATCAGCGCGCATCAACGTGACCATTCAAAGTGCCCAGCGCCAACGCGCAGCCGTGTGGGACGACGCTTTGGCCACCCGTATGGGCGTTGACAATGTCGAGACTCTGAAAACCCGCCTGAGCGATCAACTGAAGCAGCAGAAAGAAATGGAACTGCATCAGAAGCAAATCGCTGAAATCACCGAAGCGCTGATGACTGCGGTCAAAATCGAACTGCCTGCAAAATTGCTCGAAACCAGCCTGAAAGACAACCTCGACCAACGCCTGTCAAAGGCCAAGGAAGAAGGCAAGAACGTCGAAGAACTCGCCAAGCTGACCGAAGACATCAAAGTCGAAGTCGAAAAAGGCCTGAAGCGCCACCTGATCATTGACGCGGTCGCCGAACAGCACCACGTCCAAGTCACCCGCGAAGATCTTGAGAGCCAGATCCAAATGGCCGCTCAGCGTTCGAATCGCAAACCCCAAGAAATCGCCGACCAGCTGCAAAAGAGCGGCCAGATCAACCAAGTCGTCGCGGAAATCCGCGACGCCAAGGCGCTCGAAGTCTTGCTCGACAAAGTCCTCGGACGTTTCGTCGCCAACCCCGGACACGGCGATGTCGGCCACGTTCATGGACCAGACTGCAACCACTAAGCGGTTGATGGCGATGTGCGCTGCGGGCTGATGACTAATAGCTACAGCGCACGGAAAATAATTAACCACAGAGGGCACAGAGAGCACAGAGAAAAGCATTTTGACTTTCTCTGCGACCTCTGTGCCCTCTGTGACACTATGGTACGAAATCTCCGGACGGCAGGAAAATTTCGTACCATAGTGTCACCGGGGTGTGGGGCGAAGCCCCGCAGCAAAAGCGAACAGCCCGGCCGAGACGATGATGAACCTTTGGTTCCGGCTTGGCCGGGCTGTGGTTAGTGATCTTCATTTCGTCAGTCATTGATCTGGGTGTCTGCTTCGTCCACTTTTGCGGAGTTATTCATGAACATCGCTGTCGTTGGAGATCATTCTGCGGTCGGACATACGCGGGCCATCATCGCGCATTTACGTCAGGCCGGACATCAGGTCGAAGATTTCGGCACCACCAGCGAAGCGTCGTGCGACTATCCGGATCTTGCTGGTCCGGCTTGCGAATCGGTGGCGAACGGCCGTAACGAACGCGTCGTGCTGGTCTGTGGCACCGGCATCGGGGTCAGCATTGTCGCGAATAAAGTCCCAGGCATTCGCTGCGCGCTCGTTCATAGTGAAGCGACCGCACAGCTGGCACGCCAACATAATAATGCGCAGGCCTTGGCGCTCGGCGCGCGCATCGTCGATGTCCCAACCGCGCTACGCATGGTCGACGCTTGGTTAAGTGCCACTTTCGAAAGTCGCCATCAACGACGGCTCGACAAAATCGCCGCACGCGAAGGCTGTCAGCTTCCGACCAAACCGTGAACCTCTTTTAACCCGAAGTGCAGCCATAGAACACAGAGTACCAGAGCACCAGAGAAAGAATCAAAAGCTAAGTCGGATCATCGGCTCTCCCTTTGGGTGATCGCTCAAAAGAGTCGCCTTCTTTCTCTACTCTTTTCTCTACTCTTTTCTCTACTCTGGTGCTCTGGTGCTCTGTGTTCTATCGGTTGCGAATCTCAGATTTCTCGTTTCTCTCGCTTTTCTCACGTTTCGTTTTTGTCACTGCGACCACCGGAAAAGACTGACCTTATGCTTACTGCCACTGACCTGACCCTCGACAGTAAATTCCTTGCCGAGCGTATCGACGCTGCCGCCCCAACGACTGGCGACGTGACGGCGGCGCTGGCAACTGCCAAAGGCGCACATCTCGCGGCCTTGGCGATCATCGCCAGTGAGCGCACGCTAGCGGAAACCCTCGCGCCTTTGCTGACCATGCTCGATACCGACGGGGTCGCTGGCAAAGCTATCGCCTGGGCGCTCGGACGCTTGGCCACCACAGCCAACGGCGTGGAAGCCAAAGCTCTGACCGCGCTCGCAGACGGTGGACTCGACGTCCGTGAAAATGCCTACGCTATTCTGGCTGGCGTGGCTGCTCAGCGCACCGCCAGCGCTAGCCTTGGCGATGCCATGGCCGCGCGCGTGCTCGCCGAAATCGAACGTGCACGCGCCGGCGGCAGCGGTCTGGGCGAGCACGCATGTCGCGTGCTTGCCGTGTTGGGCGATGAACGCACCACGACGCTGATCCAACAAGTGATTGAGCAAGATCGTTTCTGCGATCGCTTTGAATTACAGCGCCTGCGCAAAGCCGTGCAGGACGATGGCCGCGATCAAGAATCCATCAAAGCACTGAAAGCAGGCTGGAAAACGACGTTCGCCGATTCCATTTTTGTGCCGAAAGTCGCTGAACCGCTGCCCGAAAAAACTCCGCAAAAAAACGCTGCGACAAAAAGCACCGCACCGAAAATCGCTGGCGCCGGATCGATCGGCAAACCACTGGCACCGCGACCGCCTGCTCCGCCCACACCAGCACCAATCGCAGATGCACCGCTAGCCAACGATGGTTCCGAAGCCGATGAAATGGATGAGGGAATCGCAGACCCAGAAGGCGACGAAGCCCCTGGCCAACCACAGCCCATCGATTGGCCTGCATTTGTGAGCAGCCCAGAAGCGCAAACCTTACCAGCCCCCCTGCAACAGCTCGCCGGACAACTCGGCCCCCTGCTCGAACAATTGTCCATGCGCGCCATCCGCGCACCGCTGGTCGATCTCTCAGGACAAGAATTCGCCGGCCTGCTTTTACAGTTGCTCCCGCAAGCCTTGCCACCGCAACACGTGCAGATGGCACTCAGCCCACAAGCGATGACCTGTTACAAAGTCTTGATTCAATTCCTGATCCGCACCGGTCAAACGACCAAGGGCGAAGAAATGCTCGACGCCATCGGCATGGTCCGGAAAGAACTGACCAACCAAATCCGCCAAGCCGGGATTCTCAACGGACCGGACTACAGCGATCCCGACGATAAGCCTGCGGCGCCGAAGGCGTAGGTTTTCGGCCCTTCGCGCTGCGTTGAGGCTTGATCTGCCTTCAGTCAGTCGCCGTGATTGCTGATCCATCGTGCGTGACAGGAATCCACCTCGAACGATGAAGAATTCTTATTTTATGCTGCTGTTGGCCGCTGGCGTGAAGTGTTCAACCTTGTTGGTCACTTTCGGCAACGTTCGCAGATGATCGTAAATCGCGCCAAGGTCGGCGTCGGTCATGCCGCCATAGGATGACCACGGCATCGGCGTGTTGGCCTGGCCTGGGGGCGCTGGCTGTTTCGCCATCTCAACGCCGGTGCGAAAGCGTTGGATGAACATGTCCTTGGTCCATTTTCCTAATCCGGTGTCGTCATCGGGGGTCAAATTTGACGAGCGAGCCATGCTGCCATCAGCCAGCGGAAATTTCACTCCACCACTGAACTCTGCTCCCGCCACCACCTTCCCGTGCGCCGATGGAGTATGGCAATGCATGCAGGCTGCCGCGTTGATGGCATAGGCAGGATACTCTTTCGCGTCAGCAGCAGGCGTCGTCGCTGGAGGCTCTGCAGCGACCGGAAGCATGCGGACAATAATATTCATCGGGAAGGTCAGTTCGCGTTGCGGAATAGTATTTTCAATCGCTGGCAAAGTGCGCATGTAGGCGATGAGTGCGTGCAAATCCGGCTGCGACAGTTTGGCGTAATGGCGATACGGCATCAGCGGAAATAATGCATCGCCGTGCTTGGTGACGCCCGTTACTAGCGCACGATAGATCTCGCCGTCACTCCAATCCTTCAAACCGGCTGGAGTTAGATTTGATGCGTAAATTTTACCTGGAACACCTGATTCTGCGCCGAACAGACTGCCGCCCGCGCCTTCTTTAACCGCGATCGGCGGGAAGGAAAATTTGGTCGTATCCCACTGCGTATGACAAGCGACACAGGCCGCTTGATGATGGAATAAATAGCGACCGCGTTCAACCAAAGCTGGCGTGCTGGCCACCGTCAAGGTTGGCGCTGGTCCAACATTTGGCTTCGTCATCACCACCATGGTCAACGCACCAACTGGCAGCAAAACCAAGATCAAGACAATGACCACCACGACGATGATTAATTTTCTCATACCATTTCCTTCGTAAAGTTTAGCTGAGGCTGCGGGACCATAATCACGACTCAATGGTCAGCAATCGCAATGATCGAAGAAATCGCCATGCTCATCTTGGTTGCCGAGTGTGCGTGATCTTCGTCGCGCTGATCACCAACAACGATGCCGAGCGCTCGACTTACGAACGCGTTAACACCAACATATTATCGCGGTGCACGACGGTTTTAGGCAGCGCATAGCCAAGCAACTGAGCCGCAACGTCAAGGCGCTTGCCGCACACTTGCTCTAGCTCGGTCGACGACAGACCAACCAGACCACGAGCAATTTCTTCGCCATCTGGTGACAATAATCCGACCGTGTCGCCACGTTCAAAACGACCGGTAATGCTGGTAATTCCAGCTGGCAGAAGGCTGCGACCTTGGGCCACAACCGCGCGCTCTGCGCCAGCGTCTAAGTGCAATTGACCATGCACGCGACGAGCGACAGCGAGCCAACGACGACGACCATCAGCGCGTTCACCTTTGCCGGGAATGCTGGTGCCGACGGATTCGCCAGTGACGATACGTTCGATGACGCGTTCTTCGCGTGCTAGGGCGATGGTGGTGATCACGCCCGCTCCGCTTGCTAGGCGTGCGGATTCCAATTTCGAACGCATGCCGCCACGACCACGTGCGCCGGCTTCACCAGCAGCGGCGACGTGTTTTGCGGTGACCGTAGGGATTTCCACTAAACGCTTGGCCTGCGGGTTGGTGCGCGGATCGGCGTCGTACACGCCGTCGATGTCGGTCAGCAAGATAAGCCGCTCAGCCCCCAGCAGGGTCGCCATTAACGCTGATAAACGATCATTATCACCAACGGTTAATTCCTGCACAGCAACGGGATCATTTTCATTAATGACCGGCACGGCGTTGTAGGCAAACAACGAACGCAGCGTGGCGGTCAAATTCAAATAGCGCTCACGCTCAGTAAAATCATCGTAGGTCAGCAGTAATTGCGCCGCCACTAACCCATGCGCCGAAAGCGCCACTTCCCAGCGATGGGCAAGGTTCACTTGGCCGATAGCGGCCAACGCTTGGCGATCCGGCAAGCCGGGAGGACGTTCGCTTAGGCGCAGAATGCCGACGCCACTGGCAACCGCACCACTGGTGACCAACACCGGACGATGCCCTGTCTTGGTGATCGCAGCAAATTGAGCCGCAATCGCATCAAGGAATGGCAGGTCCAGACGGCCCTGACGATCGACCAGGGAATTCGAACCGATCTTCACGACGACAACATGAGCACGTTCAACCACGATCATCATCCTTGCGCGGAGCAGTTGGGTCATCGCTCGCCGCGTCGCCGGATTCGTTCATCGAACCCTCCTGATGGTCAATGGCACCCGCTGACGATACTAAGTGGTGACTTCGAGAAACGGGTTGCTCATCATGATCCGTCGTTGGCACCTGAGCATGATGTGCGGCAAGTTCTTCGTCCGCCATGCGCTTCAATTCAGCCGCTTCTTCTTTGACCGTCATCCGGCGATGATGCCACATCATGACGCGGCTTAATACGAGACCGAGTTCAAACAGTCCAATCAAGGGAATCATCATGAGTAACATGCTGAGTCCATCTGGTGGCGAAACAAATAAGGCAATCACGGTATTCACCATGATTGCAATTTTACGATTTTTACTCAGTTGATCGACGGTAACGAACCCAACCCTAACCAGAACCATGATCAGCCAGGGGATGTCAGCAATAAAACCAAACACCAAGGTCATCAAAACGAAGTTACTTAAATACGATGCCAATGCTGGTCGGAAGACGGTTATGGGATCGTTGGCAACCCATTTAATCATGACGTAATAATAAAATGGCAAACCTTCAAAGAAACCAGCCAATGCCCCTGCGTAGAAAAAAATGATGCCCACTGGAATAAATAAAAACGCAAGACGACGCTCTTTCGGCATAAGGCCAACGCTGACAAACATCCACAACTGATATACGAAAATGGGGAAGGCGACGAAGATTGCGGTGTAAAAACATACCGACATCGACGCCATCATACTTTCCATCACATCGATGGCTTGAAAAATCTTGACGTCGTTTGGGTCTATCCCCGCCTTCTTCGTCATCTCTGGGTCGATGTGCAACGCCCATACCATGGGCATGTTGAAAATAACTTTTAACTCAACATGGAAAATGAATGCCGCCAAAAACAACGCAGCCAATGACGCGATCGGAAAAATCAGTCGACGACGCAGCTCATGCAGGTGATCGCCAAGACTCATCGGCAGATCAAATAGGTCCAGCTGCGGCTTCGCCATGTCTTAGATCCGTAGACCGTGAACCGCAGCGGCCAAGGCGCCCGCGCGACTCGCAACTTTGGCGACCAAATCAGCGTCTTTGCCGTGCTTTTCAATCATCCGCACCAAGTGACTGCCAACGATGACTCCATCACCGTGACTAGCGGCGAGCGCGGCTTGTTCTGGACTGGAAATGCCGAAACCAATGCACACCGGGCCATTTGCCGTGCGCTTGAGCGCCTTCACCTGGGCAGCCAAATCGGCAGGAAGTTCGGCGCGTTCGCCGGTGACCCCAAGGCGGCAGACGTAGTAGAGAAATCCACGGCTTTCGCGCATCAACATTTTTTTACGCGCCAACGGCGTAGTCGGAGCGGACAGACAAATCGTTGCCAAACCAGCCGCGCGCATGGTGGCCAAAAACTCAGGGCCTTCTTCGGGCGGAAGATCGAGCGGCAATAATCCATCGACTCCCGCAGCAGCGGCATCAGCGGCAAAACGTTCGGGGCCGTACGCCAGCACAGGACTCAAATACGTAAAGAACAACAACGGCACCTGAGTCCGTGTGCGAATGCGCCGAACCGCTTCGAGCACACCTTTGACATTGGTTCCACTGGCCAAAGCGCGTTCGCACGCCGCCTGATTCGCCGGACCATCCGCCATCGGATCGCTATAAGGAATACCGAGTTCGATGATGTCGACACCTTGTTCGGCCATCGCTACGACCAAATCGACCGTCGCATCCAAATGAGGATCACCGGCACAGATATAGGCGATGAAGGCTTTTTTGCCCTCAGCGCGCAGAGCTGTGAAGCAGCGCGAAATACGGTTTTCTTCAGTGTCCGAGGTCCGATGTCCGAGGTCCGATGTCTTGCGAGCACGGACGGTTTTCGTGGGCGAGGCGCTCATCGCGACCCCTTCCCAAATAGACGTCGATCCACCAGAGCACACCGCCCAAAAGACATCGGACATCGGACATCGGACATCAGACATCTAAGAATCACAAATTCACTCCTTCAAATCGCGCTACTTCTGCCACATCTTTATCACCGCGTCCGGAAACGTTGACGATGATGAGTCCACCTTTGCGTGTCTTTGCGGCAACTTCTTCCAACACACCAATGGCATGTGCAGATTCGAGCGCGGGAATAATGCCTTCGGTCTCTGACAGTAGATGTAATCCAGCCAATGCCTGTTGATCTGAACAACGTATGTATTCGGCACGTTTGGCATCACGCATCCATGCGTGATCGGGTCCAATCGAGGCGTAGTCAAGACCAGCGCTCACCGAATGAGTACCCATCACTTGGCCGTCTTCGTTTTGAAGCACGTAGCTCGCCATGCCTTGGAAGACGCCAAAAGTTCCGCCGGAAAAACGCGCAGCGTGCTCACCAAGCGCATTGCCGCGCCCACCAGCCTCTGCACC
>JANMYZ010000541.1:0-3070 GCA_031382605.1 Planctomycetota bacterium
AGCTCCGGTCGCTGCGCGTTGGCGAATGGCAACGTCATTGAGGTACTCGATTTACCTGGGACCTACAGCTTAGTTCCGAACTCTCCCGATGAACACGTCGCGATGGAAGTGCTGCGTGGTTTACGCGCTGACACGCCAGCGCCCGACGTGATCGTCGCCGTTGTGGATGCCAGCAATCTGGCGCGCAATCTGCTCTTGGTCAGCCAGTTAATGGAATTGCGTCAACCGATGGTGGTGGCGTTGAACATGAGCGACATCGCCAGTCGTCGCGGTTTGCCTGTGAATGCCGCGTTGCTCGCCGAAGAATTAGGCATGCCGGTGATTCCGGTCATCGGTCATAAAAGTGTCGGAATCCCAGAGCTGAAGGCGGCGATTCAGCAAGCGGTTATTCCTCGGCTTCCCGCGTGGAATTTGCCAGGTGCACTTGGCCAAGCCGTGACCGACCTTGGTTCGACGCTCACGCGAATGCCGATTGATGAACGTGAACGCACTGCTCGTCGTTTGCTCTCCCATGAAACGGCTGCCGATTTGACCGCGGCTCGTCTTGATCCCGCAATCGTTGAAAAAATATCGACCATCACGCTTGATCCTGGTGCGGTCATGCAGGCCGATATCGAAGCGCGTTATCGTTGGATTGACGGCGTCGTGGCACGCGTGGTCCAAGGGAGTGGCTTCAAGGCCGGTCCCAATTTAACCGATCGCGTCGACGCCGTGCTGGTTCACCGGGTCTTTGGTTTGGGGATTTTTGCCCTGATCATGGCGATCTTATTCGTGTCAATTTTTTGGCTGGCTGATCCCCTCATGGGGATGTGCCAAGATGCCGTCGTCTGGCTTGGCAAGCTGATCACCGATGGCATGTCCGGTGGCATGCTGAAATCGCTGATCCAAGACGGTGTTTTTGCTGGAGTCGGTGGCGTCGTGGTGTTTGTGCCACAAATTGCACTGCTGTTTCTCTTCCTAGCGGTGTTAGAAGACAGCGGCTATCTGGCGCGGGCGGCGTTTTTGATGGACCGTTTACTCGCCAAAGTTGGACTGCACGGACGCAGTTTCATCCCGTTATTGTCATCGTTTGCCTGCGCCATCCCTGGCGTCATGGCGACCCGCACCATCGAAAATCGTCGTGAGCGTTTGGCGACGATTTTGGTCGCGCCGTTTATGTCATGCTCCGCACGCTTGCCGGTTTACGGGCTGTTGATCGGTGCTTTTTTTGGCCCGGCCATGTTCGCTGGTGGACCGTATGCATCGTACACCTGGCTCATTCAAGGTGGCATCATGCTGGCCTGTTACTTGCTTGGCATTGTTGCTGCCGCAGTGACGGCGTATGGCTGCAAAGTTATCCTTGGCCGGGGTGAAGTCACACCATTCATTCTGGAGCTGCCGAGTTATAAATTGCCGCAGGTCGGCGAAGTGGTGCGGCAGATGTGGACCAACACCGCCAAGTTTTTGACCAAGGCCGGAACGATCATTTTCTGTCTGAGCATTGTCTTGTGGGCGATGGCCTATTTCCCGCGCTTGCCAAGTGAACGAATCCTAGAAATCGCTAATCAACACAACGCCACGGCCCTGGTTATTCCCGTTGACGCGAGCGTTGAACAAGAAGAAGAAATTCGCGGTGCGCGCGCTGATGACATCGCCGTCGCCGTCGCGGGCGCGCAGCTCGAACACAGCATTTCTGGCCGCATTGGTCACGCGATTGAACCGCTCATCGCCCCCCTTGGTTACGATTGGAAAATGGGCGTTGGTCTGATCGCCGCTTTCGCCGCACGTGAAGTGTTTGTCGGCCACCTTGGCATCGTCTACAGCCTGGGTGACCCTGAAGAAGACAGCGACAAAATCGAGAAACTCCAAGAAACCATTCGCCGCGATACCTACTCCGATGGCCGTCCGGTGTGGACGCCCTTGGTCGCCGTCAGCTTGCTGGTGTGGTTCGTTCTGGCGATGCAGTGCATCAGCACCGTCGCCGTGGTAAAACGTGAAACCGGCGGTTGGAGTTGGCCGCTGTTTCAGCTGGTCTACATGAATGCACTTGCCTACCTCGGCGCGCTCGCCACCTATCAAATCGGCTCACGCCTCTTCGGGGGATAAATCATGAATGCGCTGACTCAGGATCTCATCGTCGCCGGGTTGCTGTTACTGGCCGTCAGTTACCTCGCCTGGCGTGGCTGGTCGACGCTACGTGGCAAGAAAACCGGCTGCGGTTGTGATGAATGTCCGGCGGTGAAAACCAAAGTGAAAAACTGATTGAGGTCAAGCTAAACGCAGCGACAGAACACAGAGCACCAGAGCACCAGAGCACCAGAGGAAGAGACCAGACGTTACGTCGAAATAGCAGAACACTTTTGGGTGATCGTTAAAAAAGAGTATCACTCTTTCTCTGCTCTAGTTCTCTGGTGCTCTGTGACACTAAGGTACGAAATCTCAGGACAGCAGAAAAATTTCGTGTCTTAGTGTCACGGGGGTGTGGGGGCGAAAGCCCCCGCAGCAACAAGCGAACAGCCCGGTCGAGACGATGATGAACCTTTGGTTCCGGCTCGGCCGGGCTGTGGTACTAAGGTTCAAATTATCCGTGCCATCCGGAGAATTTGCGACACCGAAAAAAAGAAGAAAGCATGAGAAGTGCTAAACCACAGAGGGCACAGAGGACACAGAGGAAAATCATACGGGCTTCCTCTGTGCCCTCTGTGCCCGCTGTGGTGAGTACTTCTCCAATCTTTGCTTTCGCTTTGGTTCCGGCTCCGCTGGGCTGGGTTCTATCCATCGCGGTTTTTAGGGTCAACAGAGGCAGACAAACGTTTTCACCCAGGTCCGTAATACGCTTCCGCCGGAACTCCAAGGTTGCTGACCTGGGCGACGATGGCGTCGACTTCTGACGTGCTCAGTGGAGTTGCATCAGCTTCGGCCGTCGCGCGCGCCACGGTGTAAATTTGCACCAATGAAATCTGGCAGCCGCCGGCCAAAAGATCGCGTAAACGGCCAATATAAGCGCTGATTTCCGCCGCTGTTGGCGGTTCATTGTGGTAACGCAGAAACATTGACTGAATCACGATAGGCCGAGCTTTGCCGGTGAGCA
>JANMYZ010000576.1:0-4849 GCA_031382605.1 Planctomycetota bacterium
GCCAGCAATCATCACCACTGCCGTCAACGACAGCACGACGACACGATGACCAAGCGACCAAGAAATAATGGAGTTGAGCATGGGTAATTATTCTGCGCAGCAGCCAGGACCGAACTTGTCCTGAAACAAGTTGCCCTTGAGGACGTCCGTTCCGGTGACGGCTATTACGTCACCAGGAATAACACGATCGACCGCGAAGCCCGCTACGGTGGTTGCGAGAACGCGCACCGCTAAGCCACGAAATACGGTCGGCTTTCGTTGAATAAATACGTACGAGGTTTGGCCATCGTACTGCACCGCCGCCGCCGGAACGATCACCGTCGGCTGCGGTGCGCCCAGCACGACGGTGACATTGCCTACCTGATGTGCGCGCAAGCGACCGTCATCATTATCAATCAGCGCCAGCACGGGAACCCAGCGCGTGGTTTCGTCCGCCGCCGAAGCCACCACCGTTACGTGGCCGCTTGCCGGTATGCCATCAGCCGTCGTAAAGCGAACGGTCTGGCCAACTTTGACGTTCAACGCTTGGCTCGGAGCGAGCGCAAACTTCAAACACAATTGCTTCGTATCAGCAACCACCGCCAACAGCTCGCCCGCCGTGATTCCTTCATCCACACCAACGGCGAGAGCGGTGATGGTGCCCGCACGCGGCGCGGTCATGGCGAGCAAATTCGCCGAATTGGTAACCATTTCCGCTGGCAAACCGAGGGAACGTAAACGCAACGCCATCGCGGCAGGATCCAGATCCGCCAATTCAGCAGCGGACACCGTTAGTCCTAAATTGAGCAAGCCTTGTTCAGCGTCGAACACCGCGATCTGCGCGGCCTGCAAACGACCTAACGCTTCACGCGCCTCGCCGGCAGTACGGAATCCGCTTTCAGCCGATGCACGCGCGCGATCAGCGGTTGCTTTTGCTACCGCTTGTTCAGCGAGTGCGTGCATCAGCTGTGATTTCACTCGGCCAACCTCCGCCGATTCGATCACGGCCAGTACATCGCCGACTGCGACCACGTCACCAAGGCGTTTGCTCATCAGTCGGATGGTTCCGCTTACCCGTGAAGACATTCGCGCTACGCGAGTCGGCTCATAAACGCTTTCCGCCGGTGCCACCAGCGATGGTTCTACCATCGTCGTACTGGTCACTAGCGTGGTGATATTGGCCTTGGCGAGCATCTCGACTGAGGCGACCTGGGCGAAACGTATGTCTTCGTCTTTGGCAGCCTGCGCGGGTGGCTCCTGCGCTTTTTGCGCTTTCGCCAACGACTTGCGACACAGCAAGCATTCCGATTCCAACAGACTATGTTCAGCGCACCAATCAGCTTTTTCTTCGGTAGCAGAAGCGGAAATAGGTTTCGTCACCGTCCATTGATGACGATGTCCCCACCAACCAACCGCGATCAACACGGTGAAGGTCAGGACTGTGGGAATAGCATGGATCAAAGCTGCGCGAGTAATCATGGTGATCCTTTTCGTCAACTGAATGACGAGGGTACGGAAATATATGGTGAAGGCCGCTGTCAGGATTCGACATGCAAAATGCAGAATGCGGCGTTTGGAGTGATCCCATTCACCAGCCAAACGCAGCTATCGCGTATGCAGAATTCGCCACCACATCGTGGAAAAAACCACGTTGGCGACCTGCATGCTGCGGCTATTCAACAGCGCAATATAACCGTTGACCACATTCGTAATATGCGCAGGGAAGGCGGTCGTTCACCGTTACGCCTGGAATCCAATGGACTGAAAAGGGCCGTACATACTGGCCACGTTAACGTGGTCACCATCATCGGCGGCGGTAACGCCACGTCGTGACTAACTTGGCTTGCGGGTAGAAACGGCTGGGTTCTCAACTCATGATCCGTGCAACCCAGACAATCGTTGGGATTCACCATCGCATGAGCGGTAGCCGTGCCATCAACGCCGTTGTCATGAACAGCGACATCCTTTTCGCACGCAACCGTCACGTCACTCGCACAACACGCATCAGGGATCGCGGCCTGCATATGAAGCGCACAACAATTCGCTCCGCTGGACAACAGCGCCAGACCATTCGCTCCACCAACACACAGCACCGTGCCGCCGCCATAGGTGCCTGCAAATATTTGGTACATCAGCACCACGATCATCAAGGCCACTGAACTATGCGATTTCATGCGCAGCTCGCCAATACTTTGCGCTGAAAAAATGAAGAGCGTGACAAGAACCTCTGAAAAGCCGCTGAAAAATACGGGCGCTCCTGTACTCGAACGGTGCCATGAAAATCGGGCAGACACATAATGGCGCTAAACATGGTGAGAGATGCCGGTAAGTACAGCATCTCATCACTCACCATTCGGCATCTCATCACGTCGTGTTCACTACGTTTCACGCTCATCTACCTGGTCATTTTGCCGTAGGAGTGCTTCTCATCTTCGTCATCATCGCGTCATAGCCTGCGGTTTTATAGAGGTCTCCAAGAGTCGGGTAATTGAAGCACACGCGGTTAAAGAGCTCAACATCGCCGCCGCATTCCAACGCCATCAGGCCAATGTGAACCAGCTCAGTCGCCTGTTCGCCGACGACGTGTACTCCCAGTAAGCGCATATCATCGCGGCGAAAAATTAACTTCAGCAAACCATCCTGGTCACCCGTCATGCGTCCGCGTGGGTTATCGCTGTAGGCTGCTCGCCCAACCACGTAAGGAATTCCAGATTCTTTCACGGCTTCTTCCGTTTGACCGGCCATGCTCGCTTCGGGAATGGTGTAAATGCCCGTTGGCAAAATGCGCGTTCCGGTTTTTTTGATCAGGTCAAAAGCGTGACAGATCGCTACGCGTGCCTGCTCTATTCCAGTCGCTGCCAATGCCGGTGGTCCAACCACGTCGCCCGCTGCATAAATATGAGGAACTTCGGTTTGATACCATTCATTCACCGGAATCAGCCCACGTTTACCTGGGGTTAATCCCGCCGCCGCAAGATTGAGCGATTCCGTATTACTGCACCGACCCGAGGCGACCAACACGTCGCTGAAGCCCAGGGTGACGCCTGATGATAACGATAATTGCACGTCTCCTGTTTCTGGGGCTTCACATTTCAGCACCCGTTCGCCCCAGTGGAATTTTATGCCACTGCGAATCATGCCTGCGGCAATCGCTGCTGAAATGTCTCGGTCAAGGAATGACAACAATGAATCGCGTCCGTCGATGACGTGAACCTCGACACCTAAGGCGGCGAAAGTGCACGCATACTCGGCGCCAATAACGCCAGCGCCGACCACCGCCAAACGAGTAGGCAGTTCGACAATATCCAGGATTTCATCGGAATCATGAACCCGTGGATGCGCGAAAGGAAACTCTGGTGGATGCAGCGGCGATGAACCGGTCGCAATTAACAAATGCGAACCACGGACCATTTTGACGCTGCCATCTGCGGCCTCGACCCGCACCGTGTTGGCATCAACCAAAGTTGCTTGGCCATGTAACAACGTCGCATCGCGGTTATGGAGTCGATACTCCGTTTGAACCCGCAAAGCGTGTTGGACATTCTGGCTCAAATATGACAAATTCTTAAGTAAGTTTTCGCGTTGCAGAGTGACTTGTATGCCAAGCATTTTCCGCGCGCGCGATCCCGACAACATCAATGCGCTTTCACGCAATGCCTTACTGGGAATGGTGCCGGTATTAATTCCCGCTCCACCGACATTCTTGGCACGTTCAATCAGCGCGACTTTTTTACCGAAATAAGAAGCCGCTAACGCTCCGCTACTTCCTGATGGACCACTGCCAATAACCACTAAGTCGTAGAGTTCAGAAAGAGCCGCAGTCATAGGGATCCCTGGGTGATGACAAGTGATGACAAGTGATGACAGGTGATAACAGGTGATAACAGGTGTGGTCGAGTCTTTCGTGTCGGCGGCAAATATCCACCAGCCGATCACCGCCAGATATCGCTACGAATCACGTACTTGGCCTGAGCTGATGCACCCTATCGTCCGGTCACCATGAATCGCTCTGTCGCATTGAATATCGTGCTGTTTATGACGCTGACTCTGGCTGCGGTCGAAAATCCACCGCGTGTGCGTCCAATAACCTGGGCACAGCCGGTGATGGGTACGACCCTAGAAAATCTCTACCTCGTATCGCCCGAGATCTATCGTTCAGCACAACCATCAAATAAAGAACTGCGGATGTTGTGCGAACAGCTCGGCGTTAAATCCGTACTGACGCTGCGAAACTGGCATGACGATAAAGATGAAGGGAAAGATCTGCCATTGACCTTATATCGGGTCAACATGGAAGCCGACGAAGTTGATCCCGCAAAAGTCGCCCAAGCATTAAAAATTATTACCGAAGCACCCAAGCCGATGCTCATTCATTGTTGGCATGGTGCCGATCGCACCGGCTTGATGGTCGCAGCGTATCGCATGACCACCCAGGGATGGAATCCCGCACAAGCCACCGATGAACTGATCAACGGCGGCTTTGGTTATCACGCCACGCTGTTCCCAGGAATCGCCGATTGGCTGCGTTCTGGAGTCCTGGTTCCTGCTACCATTCTCAGTCAACCGCCCTCTATCAAAGTTGAAGCCAAGCCATGAACGCCGCGCGAAAAGACCGCGAAAGGCTTCATCCTCCGTTTTTCGACTGGCGCTGACTAAAAAAGAGCGAGCAAAGAACAGGCATGTAGTTGGCACCAAGCTAGGAAAACTGCGACTAACTACATGCCTTTTCCGTCACTTGCTGACAAAAGAAAAGCGGGTGTCTTTTATATCACTCCAACGCGTGCGGCCTCGGCGCCGGCGCGGGTGATACCAGAGACGCGGCGGGGGTGGGGGGCGCCGGCTCGGCGGGATGTTGGGGGGTTTTAGTTTG
>JANMYZ010000555.1:0-9657 GCA_031382605.1 Planctomycetota bacterium
GCTTTGAGGCGTTTGATGGCGGTTTCGAGATCTATGGCCGGGGCTTTCTGGGATTTCTTAATGAAGCCGTGTAGCAGCACCATGTAGAAATCGTCGACCGTGAAGAATACCCGAGCAATGCCGTCCTTCACCATGATGCGAGCCTCCCACAGACGTGCTTGGAGTTTCCGTACTCGCGGCATACCGATCGGCTAACGGAATTGAATCTCGTTCAAAGCGACACCGACCATTCGGCAATCACCATCAGTCAGATCCAGGATCCAGCTCCGAACCGGCTCAGCGCCAGCTTCCGTCCGATAGAATCGCACATGAAGGGTTGGTACCGGTGTCATCCCCGACACCGCACTATATAAGATACATACGCAAGCGACAATTATCTCCGTTTCTCATATACAAATTACGCTCAAGAACAGCTCTCGATGAATGTGTATTTAAGGAACGGAGAATAGCCATAAGGCCCGGAATTTTTTTGAGCTGAATGTCAAGTGCTAAATTGCAGATAAAAACGGTAATTCATGGCGTTTTTCCTAACGCAACGCCATTGCCCCGTTGGGGGCTTTTGCAAACGACAATCAGTGCGACCGCCAAAAGAGACTCAGGTCACAGACCTGTACGTTACTCACAACGTTGGGAGCGCGAATGTGGTCGCGCTCCCAACGTTACGAGCAACGAGCAGACTCTGTAGCCGGTGGTCACCAATTTTCTTACTGGTTACGGCGCCTTCAAACCCTTCAAATACGCAGCGATATCGGCGATGCTCTGCGCGGTCAGGCCGAGCTGCTGCGGTTGCAGCATCAGCGAGCGCTTTATCTTTTTAATCGATTGAATGCGTGATTGCGGCACGGTCTGAACAAATCCGCCCATGCATTTAATCAGCACGGGATCGCCGGACGACAGCACGATGCCGGTGATGGTGAGCCCATCTTTGGTTTTGATTTCACTGCCTTCATAACCGTGCGAAATCGAGGCGGAGGGTTCTCTGATGGCTTGCACAATGACTTCAGTGGTCTGTTGTTTGCCATAGGTGGTGAGATCCGGTCCGAAATCGAGGCCGCTCGCGCCGATGCGATGACAGGTGTAACAAATCGCCACCGCAACCTGACCACGCTGGGCGTCAGCAGGAAGTGCTGCAATTTCAGCAACCGATGGCAGCGCTGGGGCATCTTTCATTTCCGGTGCCATTTCGACAGCAACCAACATGACTTTATCTGGGTCATAAATTCCCAACGTCTTCATGGCGCCATCAATGTCGTAGCCCTTCCAATCGTTACCTTTGCGATTGAGCAACCACCACTTGGCCAAGTCTTGCATGGGGAAATTTTTCGCGTGGGCGAGTTCCAGGACCGCGCCAGCCGCTTCGCGACTCGGCGTAAACGCCAGCGCGGTGAGCATCAATTTGCGCTGATCATTACTGAGCGTCGACAATAATGCTCTGGCCTTGAGATCAGCGACCGCTTCAGCGGGATGTAAACGCCAAGCGATCCTGGCGAAAGCATCGCTCCAAGTCTCAGCTGCTCCGCTGGATTTTGCCAGCGCAGCATAAACTTGGCTCTCTTTGCCCGAACAACCCAGGCCGAATGCTTCGAGATACGTGCGGTCTTTACCGTCAAACTGACGGCCAATCGCGACCAAGATATCGACACTGCTTTCTGCCGGAACATCACGCAGCGTCACGGCGACTTCGCGACGAACCGCTGCCGAAGCATCGTTGGCCATCTGTGCCGCCATTTTCAAAACGTGATGATCGGCGCGACGCAATGCGCGATACACAACCAAACGTTGATTCGCATCCGTGGAGATCAGCCATGGGGTAACCGCAGCAATGCCGGTTTCGCCCATTTGTGCGAGCAACCAAACCGCGCGCGCGGCGAGATATGGATTTTCATCCTTCAATAATGCCGCCACCGCTGGTACCGCTGCTGCGCCTTGAGCCAGCAAGCACGTGAATCCAAGATTGCGCACGTTCGCCGCCGGACTCTTCAACGCCGCGATCTGTCCCGCCGTGGTGGTCAAATCAAATTTCGGAATAATGGATTTGAAACCCTTCGGGGCGATGCGATAGATCGACCCGGTGAAAGCGTCATCGCGCGTCGCATGTCCACCGACACCTGGATCAAACCAGTCGGCGACATAAATCGCGCCGTCGGGGCCAACACACACGTCGCTAGGACGGAACATGGTTTTTATTTCACCCGTGGCTTTGCCGCCAAGGAAATCAGAGCCCGCCCATTTCCGTTCTTTATTCGAGGTCAAAAAATCGAAGCGTTCGAGTTTGAATCCAGCGCCATCGGGCTTGGGTAAGTAACCAAAAACCACGTTTTTTCCCGCTTCGCAGGCCAGCAGCAGACCACGCCATTTTTCAGGCAGTGCGCCGTTTTCATAGAACGCCACACCCGTGGGCGAGCCGCCGCCGTACACGTCCCCAGGCGGCATGGTGCCTGGGTCTTCCTGACGCCAGTGCGCGGTCGGGGTGTCCTGGCCAGGGCGCTTATCCGCTTCCCATGCACGCTTGCCATCAGCCGAGGAGAAGCCGGCGTTGCCGCCTTCAAGAATGTATCCGACGCGGCAGGCGGGGGGATCGTCGTTGTCGCTCTGGTACATATCGCCGAAAGAGTTGATCGTCTGCTCATAGCTGTTGCGGTAGTTGTGGCCAAGAATGGTGGCATTGGTGCCATCGGGGTTCATGCGCACGGTCGCGCCGCCAATCCACACCTTGCCGTCGTCGCTCTTCTGTCCAGCCACTTCCTGCGTCATGTAGCCACTGCCGATACGAAAGGTCTTGCCCGATTTATCAGTGAACTGCGAACCGCAATTGCCGTGATTGAAATACCACAGGCCATCGGGACCAGCGGTCACGCTGTGCAAACTGTGGTCGTGTTGGCGACCGCTGAAGCCGGTGAGCAAAACCTCGCGCTTGTCGACCGCTGCATCAAAGACGCCATCGCGATTCACATCGGTGAACACCAACAAGTCTGGCGGCTGTGACACCACGATTTGGTCGCCAAGCACAGCCACACCCAGGGGCGACAGGAAATTGGCTTCTTGAACGAAAACCGTTGATTTATCGGCCTTTCCGCCGCCAGTGGTGTCTTCCAATACGACGATGCGATCACCTTCTTTGCGGCGCACACCTTTCCCACGATAGTTGACGCCCTCGGCAACGTACAGACGGCCTTGCGCATCGAAGTCGATGTTGGTCGGATTCGAGAGTAATGGTGAGGTCGCCCACAGCGTAACCTCTAACTCATCCGACGCGGTGAAAATTTCTGGCGGAACGAACGTTGGTTTTGATGGAGCATCAGCCGTCGGTTGAGGAAGTGCTTTGCCATCCTTAGCAGGAATCACGGGAAATTTTGCTTCGCGTTCGACCTGAATCGGAGCGGCGGGCATGGCAGCGAACTCACCGGGCTGCGGTACCGTCAAGCGCTTGGGGTTGGTCCCTTTTTTATCAAGATTGAGATTTATATCGTCTTCGCTGAGCGGCAGAGAGGTCACGCCTTCTTTGGGAACTTCAATTTTTGCGGTCCACACAATCGCATTCAGCGCAAGCGTGCGAAAACCGTCGATAGCCCAATTTCGATGATGGTGGCCGCCGGTAAAACCAACCCCACGTCCACCATCCGCGCGTTCGATACCCCACATTAATGTTTGCTGCTGATCTAAACCAGCGACGCCATGTTCATTCCATAAATTGATATAGTGCTTCATCCGTTCACGCGTCGGTACGGCCGTCACCAGATCAAGTACCTTGCTGCGATCAGCGGGAAAACGCATGTGATAATAGAATTCATCGTAAGCCTGGACCAAAGGCGCCACACCGCGAGATACCGGATGATTCGGCAGCACCTTCAAATCAGCAACCCAATGCGGATTCACCGACCAGCCTTCTTCGAATGCTCCGCCAATCCACGGACGATAGTATTTTTCGCCTTCTGCTGGCGATGGATGCACGGCGTAGTGCATGAACATAATGCCGACGCCCATCTTCGCTAACGCATCAACTTTATCCCAGCCCTTGCTGACCACGCTGGTGCCGTCGGCGTAGATCACCAACGCCTTGATGCCGTCGAGGACGGTTTCGTCTTTGGGCCAGCCTTGAATGACGGTGGCTTTCACTCCCAGTCCGCTCTGCTCGTTCAAAGCCTTTGCGAGCAAGAGGCAGCCAGCGTTAAATTCATGTTCGCCCGGGCCATGACTGCGGCCACCAGCCAGGAACACGATGTCGTCGGCCGCAAAGACAGGTGCTGCTAAAGCACACCACGTAATCGCCCACATAAAGGGTTTCGCTAAGCCAATCTGCCGAATTCCGCGAAAATTCTGTGCTCTGTCGCGGTGACTGTGTTTCTTGATCGTGTTCCAACGGAGGAGGCTTTTCATGATGTGCTTTCTTAGGCGGTCGACGGATCAACGAACCAAAACGTTTCATCGTTTATCAGTCGCTCTCATTTGGTTCAGCGTTACATACCGACCTGCTTGCGCTGGCGTTGAGGGCGAATTGATGACGAAAAGCCCCGTCACTCAAAACGAGGCGTACTCGTGTTTAAAATGTAAATTTTCGCGCGCTGGTGTTGCTGGACCTGTCAGCGTGGGCACCTTGATCTCAGATCAACGATGTTCAGCTGAACACGTTTTTCATATTTCAATATCTCGCTTGTATGAGAGCGTCTTGAAGTCCTCGCTACCAAGCGGATCGAAATACCATGCATCAATTTCCTCGTTTCCTCTTCCTCCTTGCCACGGTCTTCGCCGCGAGCACGGCTCCAGCGGCGGAGAAGCTGTCTTACAACCGTGACGTGCGCCCGATCTTGTCCGACACCTGCTTCAAGTGCCACGGCCCAGACAAGAATCATCGTGAAGCTAAATTACGTCTCGACGACCGCGACGCGGCATTGGCCAGTAAAGCCTTCGTTCCCGGCAAGCCTGACGAAAGCGAACTGGTCAAACGATTGCATGCCAAAGATCCTGATGACGTCATGCCGCCCACGGATTCACCGAGACAATTGAATGAGGCGCAAAAGAAAATTCTTGAACGCTGGATTGCCGAAGGCGCGACCTATGAACCGCACTGGGCGTATATTTCGCCACAACGCAGCGCCGTCCCGGTCGTCGCTGACCGAGTATGGACAGCGTCTCCGATTGACGCGTTCATTCGCAGTCGTCTGGACGCAGAAAAAATTGCCCCTTCTTCGGAAGCTGATCGCGCAACGTTACTGCGCCGTTTAAGTCTCGATGTGATTGGTCTGCCACCGACACCAGCTGAAGTCGCTGCTTTCATCGCCGATTCAGCGCCTGACGCCTACAATCAACAGATCGAACGCTTATTAGCATCGCCGCACTATGGCGAACGCATGGCCGTGCCGTGGCTCGATGCCGTTCGTTTCGCTGACACGGTTGGTTTTCATGGTGATCAAAACCAAAATATCTTCCCGTACCGCGACTGGGTGATCAACGCCTTTAATAGCAATATGCCGTTTGATCGTTTCACTGCCGAACAACTCGCTGGTGATTTGCTGCCCGGTGCCAATGAATCCACACGCATCGCTTCGGGCTTCAATCGCCTGAACATGATGACCCGTGAAGGCGGCGCGCAGCCCAAAGAATATTTAGCCAAATATACCGCCGACCGCGTTCGTACTTTGGGTGGCGCGTGGTTGGGATCGACGTTGGCCTGCTGCGAATGTCACGATCACAAATATGACCCGTGGGCGACCAAAGACTTTTATCGTTTCGGCGCTTTCTTCGCCGATGTGCGGCAATGGGGGGTGTACTCTGACTATTCTTATACCAAGAATCCGGATCTGGCTGGCTTCACGAATGAGCACCCGTTTCCGCCTGAAATATCAGTCGATAGCCCGTATTTGCAAAACCGCATGGCACGTCTGCGTGCTGAACGCGAGCACGTGTTTGCCAATGCAAAAGGCGATGAGAAAGCTCGCCATGATTGGCGCGACGGTCTTCAGAATTTCCTAAAGATAAATCCCGCTGGTTGGGAAAATTCAGTCCCTGTCACGCCCGCCGACGACAAAGCGGGCTACAGCGTCGATGCAAATGGTACGGTTACGGCAACCACCGAAAAAAATCTCACGCTGCGCTTCAATCCAAGCGTTGGTTCGCTGGCGAGCCTACGCTTAGAACTGATCCCTGGAAAATCTGGCAGCGCGTTGCTCAAAGAAAAAGGCCCGGCGCGAGTTGAATTACGCATCGCTTACCGCGCCAACGGCAAGAACCAAGCGACCCCCGTCGCCATTCGCCGCGCTGATGCCACCGTGAAAACGCCTGTTTATAACAGCGGTTTCGCTGCCATCGGCATTGCTTCCGGTTGGGAATTATCTGCTGAACAAGGATTGACCACGGCGAGTGGCGTATGGGTATTTGCCCAACCGCTGACGATTCACGCTGGCGATTCGCTGGAAATTACCTTGATCAAAAATAGCCTCGCGCACCTGCGTCTGGCAGTATCTCCACTGGTTCCCATGGAATTGCATCAGCCGACGTTTGACGCGGCACTGCTCACTCATCTGGCCTCTCGTCTTACCAACAGCCAACCAGGTCAAGATCCACAGATGAACGGCGCTTGGCTGTTGGGCACTGCTTATGACCCAGCGGCGTTCGGCCACGTCGCAAAACTTGAGCGGGAAATTGACGCCTGTCGCTTTGGTAAAGCGATGACCACGGTTACTGAAGCCTGGGAGCCGATGCCGGTTCGCGTGTTGGCGCGTGGCAATTGGCAGGATGAAAGCGGCGAAGTTGTGGTGCCAGGAGCGTCGCATTTCTTGCGTCAAATCAGCGACGAAAAGACTCGCCGCCTTACCCGCCTTGATTTGGCGCAGTGGCTGACCTCGGGTGATAACCCCCTCACCGCTCGGGTATTCGTCAATCGTTTGTGGGCGCAGTTGATGGGCGTTGGTCTGTGCGCGACGGTCGATGATTTCGGTTTACAAGGCGAGTGGCCTTCGCATCCGGAACTGCTGGATTGGTTGGCGATCGAATTCAGCGACAGCGGTTGGGACGTAAAAAAAATGGTCAGGTTGATGGTCTCCTCGGCCACGTATCGTCAATCATCGGTGCTGCGTCCTGAGGTACTGGCCAAAGATCCGCAAAATCGTTTGCGTGCCAGTCAATCTCCACGTCGTCTGGATGCTGAGTTTATCCGCGACCATGCCTTGGCCGTGAGCGGCTTGCTCAACAACGATGTGGGTGGGCCAAGTATCAAGCCCTATCAGCCGCCCGATTATTATGCCAACATTCAATTCCCCAATCGCACTTACGTGGCGAGTGGCGATGACCTCCAATATCGTCGCGGTCTGTACATGCACTGGCAGCGGACATTCTTGCACCCGATGTTGGCGAATTTCGATGCGCCATCGCGCGATGAATGCGCGGTGTTCCGCAATCAAGCCAACAGCCCACAACAGGCGTTGACGTTGCTCAACGATCCGACTTTCGTCGAAGCTGCCCGCACCTGGGCCGTCCGCTTGATCGCGCTCCCCGGCGACGATGCAGCAAAACTTCGGCAGGCATTTCAGCAAACCCTTGGCCGACATCCAACAGCAGAGGAATCCGCCCCACTGTTGAAATTTGTGGCGAAACAACGCGCCACCTACGCCGCCCAGCCCGAGCAAGCCACCGCCTTGCTGAGTGTCGGCCAAGCACCGCCGCCGGCAGACGCTCAACGCCAAGAGATAGCTGCCTGGACGCAAGTCTGCCGGGTGCTGCTGAACCTCCACGAAACGATCACCCGCTTATAGTCATCTCGTTTATGTCTTTGTTGTTCGTCTCGACCTCACGACCATCAGCCGATTGAGAGCTTTGCCATGAATCTGAATCTAAATATTAACCTCGAACTTCTTCGGCGTCGCGCTTTTCTTTCTCGCGCTGCCTACGGCATGGGTGGCATCGCACTGGCCGGACTATTCGGTGGCCATGCCAACGCAGGCGAACGTTGGCGTGGCATCATCACCACTCCGCAAGCCCCGGTCAAAGCCAAGCGCATCATTCATCTGTGCATGGCTGGCGGGCCGTCACATCTGGAAACCTTTGATTTCAAACAAGCGCTCAAAGATCTGGATGGTAAACCATTTCCTGAATCGTTCACCAAGGGTCAGCAACTTGCGCAGTTGCAAAACGCTCCATTGAAAGCCCGTGGTCCGGCGGCGGAATTTAAAAAATGGGGAAAATCCGGACAGGAAATATCCACCTTGCTGCCGCACCTCGGTGCGATTGCGGATGATCTGTGCATCGTCCGCTCGATGCATACCGAACAGATCAATCACGATACCGCGCACGCCTTCATGAATAGCGGATCGATCATCAAAGGTCGCCCGAGTTTTGGTTCATGGATGCTCTACGGCCTAGGCTCTGAAACGGAAGAATTGCCAGGCTTTGTCGTGATGACCTCACAAGGGCGCGGCGGCGGAGCACAGCCGGTGTCCGCCCGCCAATGGTCAGCGGGATTTTTACCGAGTAAATTTCAGGGCATCCAATTTCAATCGAAGGGCGATGCGGTGCACTACGCCGCCAACCCTGCGGGCGTCGACGCCTCGACCCAGCGGGGCGTCATCGATGAAGTCACCCGCCTCAATGGCTTGCTCGATACGCGCATCCACGATCCGGAAATCGCCACGCGCATCAGCCAATACGAAATGGCTTTTCGCATGCAGTCGTCGGTGCCCGAACTGACGGACATCACCAAGGAAGCGAAAGAATCTCTGACCCGTTACGGTATTACCAAACCGGGCGACGGCAGCTTCGCCAGCAATTGCTTGCTCGCGCGGCGCATGGCAGAACGCGGAGTCCGTTTCATCCAATTATATCACCGCGCCTGGGACCACCACGGCAGCCTTGACAAAGATATCAAAACCTCCGCGCAAGAAACGGATCAAGCCAGCGCCGCATTGATCACCGACCTCAAAGAACGCGGCATGCTCGACGACACCCTAGTCTTGTGGGGCGGCGAATTCGGCCGCACGCCCATGGGCCAGGGCACGGGTCGCGATCACCATATTCTTGGCTTCTCCATCGCGATGGCCGGTGGCGGCATCAAGCCAGGAATCTCTTACGGCAACACCGATGAACTCGGCTACCACGCCGTCGAAAATCCGGTCAGCGTCCATGATCTGCACGCAACCATGATGCATTTATGCGGCATCGATCATTTGAAACTGACCTACCGCACCCAGGGCCGCGATTTTCGTTTGACCGATGTCTTTGGTGAGGTCGTGAAGCCGTTGTTGGCGTGAATGCCAGTCCCGGGCTCTGAAGCCGATAAACAAGAAATCCCCTACACAGGAAGATTTAATCGACCCAACACCGCACGTCCCAGTCGATCTAACAACGTCGCCGCGTCCGCTTGCGCGACACCGCGTACCGACCAGCACAAGCCATCTACCGCAGCCAGGTCGGCTTTTCCGTGCACGATCAGATCACCGTCCTCAGGCTTGCTGTCGTCGTTCGGTGGCCGCAGGTACAACACCACGTCGGCGGCGCGTCTGGCCTGCACCACCAACGCTTGTCCGGCGCGTTCTAATGCATCGCCGTCGGCACGCAGGCCAGCGGAATCGAGCAAGCGCAGGCGCCATCCATGCACAATCGTTTGCGCCGCGACCAAATCGCGAGTGGTACCAGCGATATCGCTGACCAGCGCGCGTTGCTGACCGC
>JANMYZ010000611.1:0-2653 GCA_031382605.1 Planctomycetota bacterium
GAAGGGCCTCGATTATTCCAAGATGCTGGCCAAGCCCAAAGTTGGGCCGGAAGTCGCCACGCGTTGTATTGCCAAACAAGATCACGGCATCGACAAGGTCATCGACCGCAAGTTGATTGAGCTGGCCAAACCAGCGTTGGAGACCAAGCAGAAGGTTTCCATTAACATGACGATTCGCAATTCGAACCGCACGGCCTGCACCATGCTGTCGGGCGAAATTGCCAAACGACACGGCAAAGAAGGACTGCCCCCAGGCACCATCGACATCACCTTCACCGGAGTTTCCGGCCAGAGTTTTGGCGCGTTCCTCACCGAAGGTATCAACCTCAAACTGATCGGTGATGGCAACGATTACGTCGGCAAAGGTATGTCGGGCGGACGCATCGTCATCCATCCCGACAGCAAAGCGACCTACGCCTGGAATGATAATTCCATCGTCGGCAACACCGTCATCTACGGTGCCACCGGCGGCGAAATTTTCCTTGCTGGTATGGCTGGCGAACGTTTCGGCGTGCGCAATTCCGGCTGCAAAGCGGTAGTCGAAGGCGTGGGCGACCACGGCTGCGAATACATGACGGGTGGCGTGGTGGTAGTGCTGGGCAAAACCGGACGCAATTTCGGCGCAGGCATGTCCGGCGGCTTCGCCTACATCCTTGACGAAGACCGCAAATTCAATCGCCGCTGTAATCAAGGCATGGTCGATCTGGAGCAAATCGTCGAGGCCGAAGAAATCGCTTCTCTCAAAGCGCTGATTCAAAAGCATCTCGACCTGACCGGTTCACTAACGGCCAAGAAGTTGCTCGACGACTGGAGCGTTTCGCGCAAGAAATTCGTCAAAGTATTCCCACATGAATATCGACGCGTCTTGTTGGAACGAGCGGCGAAGGCCAAAGCAGGCGGCAGACCGAAGCCGGTCGCGGTGAAGTAGCAAAGAAGCTACTAGCTACGAGCTACGAGCTACGAGCTGGACAACTTCTCGAACAGCTACGAGCTACCAGCTACGAGCTACGAGCTGGACAACTCGAAACTCGAAGCTCGCAGCTCGTAGCTCGCAGCTCGAAGCTCCCCCTCTCAAACAGCTACGACTTAAGGACTAAAAAATGGGCGATCCCAAAGGCTTCATGAAATTCACGCGTCAGGCACCAAAGTACCTGGCAGCCGAACAACGCTTGGTGAACCACGAGGAACACATCGAGCAACTGAGCGACGAGCAGGTCAAAACGCAGTCCAGCCGTTGCATGGATTGCGGCGTGCCGTTCTGCATGACGGGTTGCCCGCTCGGCAATCTGATTCCCGAATGGAACGACCTGGTATTCCGTGGTCGTTGGCAAGAAGCGCTGGTCGCTTTGCACGCGACGAATAATTTTCCTGAATTCACCGGTCGGGTATGTCCTGCACCGTGTGAGAATTCCTGCGTGCTCGGCATCAATGAGCCGCCCGTCACGATCAAGTTGCATGAAGTCTCAATCGTCGACAAAGGTTTCACCATGGGCTGGATCAAGCCCGAGCCGCCCAGCGCGCGTACCGGCAAGAACGTCGCCGTTATCGGCGGTGGCCCGGCAGGTTTGGCCTGTGCACAACAACTCAACCGCGCTGGCCATCACGTCACCGTGTTTGAGAAAAGCGATCGCGCTGGCGGCTTGTTGATGTACGGCATTCCGCACTACAAACTGCGCAAAGAAAAAGTGCAGCGCCGCATTGATCTGCTCGCTGCCGAAGGCATTGAATTTCGTTACAACACCACCGTCGGTGAAACCATTCCGTGGGAACAAGTAAAGGCGGCCTACGACGCCGTCGTTATTTCCACCGGCGCCGAAGCACCACGCGATTTGCCAGCACCGGGCCGTGATTTGGATGGCGTGCACTATGCAATGGAATTTTTGCCACAATCAAACCGCGCGAATTGGGGTGATGAAGACATCGCTGCATTGCATCCCAAGAAGCAAAAGATCTGGGCTAAGGGTAAAAAAGTCATCGTCATTGGTGGTGGCGATACCGGCAGCGACTGCATCGGTACCAGCCTGCGCCAAGGCGCCGCATCGGTGACCAATTTCGAATTAATGCCATGTCCACCCGACGAACGCACCGGTGGCAATCCATGGCCACAATGGGCGCGCATCAAGCGCATCTCGTCATCCGTCGATGAGATGACCAGCAAAGGTGGCAGCGTTCATTACTCGCTCGCCACCAAACAATTCACCGGCAAAGACGGCAAGGTGGTTGGACTCACTACCGTCGAACTCGATTGGTCCTCCGGCAAACCCGTTGAAAAAGCAGGCAGCGAAAAGCATTGGGAATGCGATCTGGTCCTGTTGGCGATGGGCTTCCTCGGCCCACGCAAAAACGGTTTGCTTGAGCAAGTCGGCTGCACGCTCGACGAACGCAGCAATATTAAAACCGACGCCAACACCCGCATGTCGTCAGTCCCAGGCGTGTTCGCCGCTGGCGACGCGCGGCGTGGACAATCACTGATCGTATGGGCCATCGCCGAAGGTCGCGAAGTCGCGCGCTGCGTCGACGCGTACTTGATCAAGCAGGAATCGCTGTTGCCGAAGGTGAGAATCGAAGCGTTCGCGTACTAGTTTTCAGCAGGGGTCTGCGACCGCCCTGGGACGTCCTGCGACCGTCCTGGGACCGCCGGCTGCCAGCCGGC
>JANMYZ010000646.1:0-2001 GCA_031382605.1 Planctomycetota bacterium
CCTCGCTGGGACGTCCTATTTCTTGCACTTGGGACGGCGGTTATTCCCAACCGACACCAGGTCTCCAGGCCTTCACGAACTGGTGTTCAGGTTCGACATGTCGCAGCGGTTCCTCCAGCATGACGCGGATCTCGGCAATGATCTGCTCCAGGGTGCCAAAATTCGTCTTGCCGATTTCTTTGAGAAACGTGGCCCACAATCGTTGCTGACGAGCATCGCCAGGAAGTGCGTCGAGCCGCTCATCCCATTGCATCGGCATTTTTCTGCCACGATTGGCGAACGTGGCGCTGATCGCGCGGGTTAGCTCATGTCCAGAGAAAGCCTGACGTCTGGCCAGTGTTGCGAGATCGAAGTAGTCCTTCATGCGCGTATTGAAAGCTCCGCGATCCACCATCGCATCATATTTTTCGGCAATCATCGTGACGACCGTGCTGCCCAGCAGGGTGATCGATCCCGCCATCAGTCCATCAAGACTCACCATCCCCGGCTGTGGCGTCACGACGTCCGAGAATCCGATATCCGCGCGGAACAGCAGCGAGCCAGATCCCAGGCCACCACCGAAGCGGCTGAGGTTTTGCCCGAGGAGGACGGTGGAATCATGTCAGCGCTTCCAGAATCGGACGAATAGACAGGACGTGTTCGCGTTGCGCTACGGCGGCGATGTCGGCGGGGGTGGTGCCATTGGCAAGACCTTCACGCAAGGCTTCCAGCGCGACTTCGCGAGAAATCTGCCGTGGGCAGCGAAAGCAGTCGACGATGGTCTTGGCCGGGGTGGTGATCCTGACCGTGACGCCAGCGACCTGTCGCGATTCGATGCCCTTGACCAGGCGTTCTTTGCTCCAACGCAGAATCCGAACTCGGCGGTTGGTGCGGTGGTTGGCAATCCCTGGTGGCACCGCCCCAGCCAGACAACCTGCGGAATGTGCGTGCCGATGCCGTGCAGGTGCAGGGCAGACAGCAGGACCACGACGCCTTCCGGGCGGCGCATGACCGCCGCTGCCAACTCCAAATGATCCTGGTCACTTTCTTCCGTGGGGATGTAGATCCCGCGATCGATGGCGACCATTTTTCCGGCCTTAGCCCAGCGACGCAGGGTCATCGCAGTGACACGAGCTGAAGAAGCTGTCATGAGAGGCATGTGCTGTATTGTTGTATAAAAAATAAATTTGCACCGTTTTACAACAGGCGACTCAGCCTCTCGTAGCGCCGTCAGACACGACCGCCGAGATGCTTATGCTGCCTCTGACCTCACACGAAATCGGAATCGAGGCGTCAGGCAGATGCGCCCTCAAGACTGATCATCTACGATCGGAGCGCTCTATATTTGAATGCGCGCCAGGATCTGTTCTGGCGTAAGAATGGCGATATTTCCGCAACGGGCCGGGGGAAAATGTTTCAAATTTTTGGTTATCAGCGCATCGACCCGAGCCCCAGTTGCCAATTCAATGAACGCGACATCAGCCGGATCGGGAAAGCCTTTCCGGCCACCTGGGAGCGCCTGGGGAGCATGTGCCTGCCCAACTCGGCGAACCCGATCCAGGATGATCATGCGGTCACGCGCAGCGATGCCAAAGCGTGGTCGGCTCAGCACATCGTCGTATTCATCAAGGATCTGATCGTCGATGGCCAACTCCAAACGACGACCCAATGCGAGTCCCAAAACGACCGCCGCAGGACCGAAGTTGGTCAGCATCGCAGACAGGACGATGTTCGTATCAAGAACGACGCGCTGCACGGCGCTTCTCCGGAGACTTCTTGCGCTCTTGACGGGACAAGGCGATCTCCGTGTTGATGTCATCCAGGGTCATCTCGCTGGTCCCATTGAGGCGCGCAGCACGCTGGATCCTGGTCATGGCACGCATGGCTTCGACCTGGCTGATCAGATCCAGCGTGTCTTCGAAATTTTCTGCCGTGACTGGCAGCATAATGACGATCGGTTTGCCGTGGTTCGTTACCACGGATTTGTCGTCGTGGGCGGATTGCCACGCCTCAGGCTTACGC
>JANMYZ010000684.1:0-15393 GCA_031382605.1 Planctomycetota bacterium
ATGCCATCGGCAAAAACCGCACAGGGAACGGTTAGTTGCTTGCTTGAATCCGTAGGATCGGTGTGAGTGGTGGTATTGAAATCGCCCCACATATAGCAGCGGTTTGGGGTAACAATGGTCAAACCACTATTGGCTAATCCAACGTTGCCGCTAGCAGGAGCATCCCAGTTGATTTCGGCGTACTTTTTCCGGATAAGGTCGTTTTGAGTGCCATTGGGATAGTAGGGGCTGTCGACCTGTAGCCCACCGCGGATACGCACCGCACAGCGGGTGGTTTCGTAGGGGCCATCACCTTCGCGGATATTTGTCAGGTTGTCGTAATTGGCGCCGGCTATTCCCGCTGCGGCTGGGGCTACATATTTACCATTCGTAAAGGGTATGTTACTGCCATTCGGCGTGGGTGCGGTCCAGGCAAGTAGCGGCCTATCGATGATGTGAAAAGTGTTACTGCGACGAGTACGATGGACGTAGATCAGGCCATTGAAATGGGTCTTGGCCAATGCCCCATCGAGCACAGGATCGATAGCGCTGGAAACGGTTGTAGCCAAAAAGTCTTGGATCGCCCGCACGTTAAGGGTGAGGACATTTTGACGGTACGATTGACCGCCAATATAATTACTAGGATCAACTCCGTAATTCGCCGCCATCCAGCTGGTTTCGCGGTGATCGATGAATTCATCTTCGGTAACAATAAAGTTCTGTTCGTGGTAGTTCACGTTGTCGGCGGCGGCGACAATGGTGTCAAAGAAGTATCCGGTAATATTTCGACCAGCAAAAAGCACGATGTATTGTCCCTTAAGGTAGGCTGCGTAGTTTTGTTTGTAGCTAACGAAATTCGCCGGGGTGTAAACAGCCGGGAGCGTTGGGCGTGCTGTGACAAGACCCGAACCGGAAGCTGTTATGACAGGCTGTTGACTTGGCCGTTCGCGGATCACTAAACCAGTGCGGCTAATACTGGTGGGAATGGCAGTGTAATACTGTGGAGCACTCAGTCCTTGTCCGAACAATCCGCGTTCCAGGTAAAAACCCTTGGCTTCCTGGTCGTCAAAGTTGTCGCCATTCGTTATAACCAGTGGAGGGAAAACGCCGCCCACTGCTGGTGGCTGTGTTGCTGCAGGGAAATCGGCGTCATTCACGACGGTGGGTAGAGTGACGGCCTTGGCCGTATAGGCAGCATTCCAATACAGTGGTCGATCGAGATTGGCAGGGTCGCTTGAAAGCTGTTGGTGTTCCAGTGGACGTCCCGCCATTTCTGGAATGTTGGCCAAGGTTTTCACCACCGTGCCACCGTTATTCTGGTCTCGGACGCGTCTGTTGAAGGTGGAATCGAGGGCGCCTCTTGTGCGGCTGTCTTTCGTCAAAATAAATGGGACACCATTGATATTATGACGGGTGCTGGTGGATGAGTCCCCATTCAAATTATAAACGGTCGAGTCGTTGTCTAATATGGGAACATCTCTCGGGCTTTCGATTCTATTTTGGCCGGGCACCTCGACATTACGCAATAGATTTGCCGTTTTCGACATACGGAAGATACCCTGGACCCCCACCACGTCGATTGGTTCGCTCGCTGAGCCTAAGGTGATGGACTCTACAGAGCCATTGTGATGGTCGTCTCCGCACGCCATCATATGATAATCACGTGGTGTACTCACGTAACCCTTCCATTCGCCGCCGCAAATATAAATGGATGCGTTGCTATGAACAGATCCTTTAAGAATCGTAAGACTTGCACCCGTTTTTAGGCTGATGTCGCCACTCGGACCTTCCTGGGCGTGAAAGAGGGCATACTTGAATAGATTAACGACTTGAAGTTGCACCACGCGCTGGGCCTGAACGCGGACCTGTGATTTTTCAACGCTTTGAGTCGCTGTTGACGCTGCCCAAGGCTGCTCGTCGCCATTTCGTGCATCTTTCAACGTGTAAGCTTCGGCAACGATGCGAAAGTGAAAGAAGCCCGGATCATCTTCCGAAAGTTTAATTTTGTTGGTCGTTAGGTCACGCCTGGCCAGCATCTTGGCTGGATCTAGTTCGGTGTTGATGGTGAAAGTCGCCGCACTGTCCACGGCACCAGCGCTATCCAGGGTCTTGGCGTAGACCCGTACCGGTTCGATGCGCCAGCGGACAGAGCATCCATTGATCCACAGGCCCTTGACTGCCGGATGATAGGTTCCGGCGGTATCGCTGTCGGTGTAACAGGCCCCACGTAGTCCCCACCATTTGGTGGGGTTATCAGCGAAATTGGACGTCAGATTATCGAGTTCGTTAGAGGCCAAGTTCGGAGTCGAAGCCAGTTCCACCAGCTTGCTTTCGACCAGGGCGGCAACCGTTTCGGCGGCAAAGCGCGCGCGCTGACGATCGAGGTTAATGGTTGAGAGCTTGTAAGACCCGAACATGTTGTCAGAGGCGACGCTAACCAAAGCGACCATGCCGACGACCACAATCATGGTCAAAACCAGCGCGCTACCACGTTGGCCAAGGACGGGGCGCAGGGTGCGAATCAACATAGCATGCTCCTAATGATGAAAAATAGATTGGTTAGTTGGTTTTGTCGTTGGTGATGCTGCGCATGGCGATGACGGCCTCGACAGCCCGTCGACTACGTGCAACGCCGTTGGCGCCAGGACGCTCAAGGACAAACCGAAAGCGAACTTGATTCATGTTGAGGCCAGCAGCCGAGCTTGAGGTATTGTAAAGATCAACCTCGAATTCCAGAATATGGTCGCTCAGAATCTCTGCGACCTGCCAGGTGTCACCTGTTTGTTGGTTATGGTACATACGTCGCAAGCTACCAAGACCAGTGATCGGGCTCACTTGTACCTCATAACGATAGATTCTAACTTTATTCTTATCCGCGTTCTCCATAAAAGTTTGCGCAGCGGATGCGCTTTCCCAAACAGCGGCGACGTAGGTGTCATTCAAGAAGGTCCCCGGATCATCCTCGTCCACCGCCTGAAGATACGTCTCGTTGAGCACCAATGAGTTGACTGCCGTTGCGTTGTGGTAATTGCTAAAACGAATAGGCTTGGCGGCCAAATTGGCGAAGCTCACATGCTCTACATGAAGGTTTTGGGGATCGCTGCTCACGGATCGTTCGGTGCGCAATTTGACGAACGCAAGGGTATCGCCGTAGGCACCAGTGGCAGCTTTGGTGACGACTGGGTATCTGGCGGTACGGGTGTTGAAGCCGGGCTCATAAAACCACGCGCTATTGGCGATGTCATTGGTGAAGGTGCGGACCATTTTCTTACCTTCGTTCTCCAAATCCTCGGTTCTTTCATGCTGGGTCGCGAGGTTGCGCATGGACACCATCGCCTCTAGCGCGCCAACCAAGAAGGTGACGAAGATCGCCATGGCGATCACGACCTCCATCAAGGTCATACCATTACGCGGTCGACTGTTTGGGCTTCGCATATTATTTCCTACGAGCAAAGACGAGTTCATGGCGACGTTCCCCACCGATGGTGGATTTCCAGGTTACCACGATTCTGACAATAATGGCCTTGGCGTCATTCCGTAGATTCATGACATTTTCATCTTGGGGATAAATGTTATCGTCAAAAACTTGAACCGTTTCGTCCGATATACCTGCTGGTGCATACTGACGCCACTGGTCAGACGGCGCCTGACCGGTGGTGGCATTGAATACGGCTTCGAGCAGGCTGGAGCGGTAGTATTCGACAAAGACACTCAAATTTTCAATGCCGGTCTTCTCCTCCAACAAGCCGACCGACACCAGATTGTCGTCTGCAGCGAGGGTTGTTTGGCCGCTCAGCGGTTCTTCTCGCAGTGGGTTGTTCACAGGGCCCGGTGTTATGAGTTCGCGCGCAGAAGATGACCCTTTCCAGCGTTGTTCGCGGCGATGCCACGACCAAGCGCCTTTTTTGTAGCTGATGGTCGTCCCATTCACCGTTTCGTCGAGCCGCTCACGCCCAATCCAGTCCCAGTTCGCGCCCATAATGCGTTCCCCTAAGTTGGCCGTTAGCTCTTCAACTTGGGATTGTTCTTTGGCTGACCGTTGGACTTGCCTTAACGTGTACGAACTGCTCATGACTGCCATAAGCACGGTGGCGAGCACCGCGACCGAGATCATGACTTCTAGTAAGCTGAATGCTTTGGTACGGGTGATCGCTCCGGTGCCCGACTTAACCACGACTTGCTCCAAACGATCTAGCCGAACGGTGGGACGCGCTTCGCTGCCGGTATCGTTGCGATTGAAGAGCATGCGCGTTTGTTCCACCACTTCCGGTTGTTGAGTGGTGCCGTTGCGAACCGTGATCGTGGCGTTTTTTCGTCCAATGGTGTTCGTCGTATTCGCTGAAAAACTGTCGGTGTTGCCGTTTTGGCGTTTCATAGGCGTTGGTTCGGCAAGCATGCGCAAACCGAGCCAGCCGCTCAAAAGGCTCATCACGACGCTGTAAATAATGAGCAACCAGCTTTGATTTTGAAGCAATTCATTGGCCGCCTTTAATTCGTTCCGTTCTTGGGCGAAACGAACGAGGGTTTGTTTTATTTCCATGGTCGCGGCTTTGTCGGGTGACACTTCGGCTGGATTTAACTCCGGCGCGGCAGCTCCTTGAGTAGTCGCTACTTTAGCAGTCGCAGCCGCGAGCGGTAAAGACGCGACTCCGACCAGCAGCATCGCCAAGAGGAACCATGATAGATGTGTTCTTTGTAGCATAAGTTTATAGTTCACGAAACTAGTGACTCGGTCTATAACGTGAGAACGTTAGTCTAAATCGATCACGGTCAATCCGAACGTTGCCAAGTTTTATTGTGGATCTCAATAGTTAGTGACACTTGCGCCCACCACACCCCTCCGTCGTCGAATACGTTGCGAAGCAGAGTCGCTGTGGCCCTTGTCCTCATGGAATGGCAAGCGAATGGCGATCGTCACGCCTGGTTCCGCTGGTGCGGTAAGAGACGTGGTCAGGGTCAGCGTTCCGCCCATGGCACGAACATTGGTTACCGCGACGGTCAATCCCATGCCGATGCCCGTCGTGCCGGGCATCACTTCGCCTGCGGCAAAGACATCTCGCATGCGGTCTGCTCGTGCGCTTGGTAGGCCGTGGCCGTGATCTTTCACCGTCCACATGGTCAGGGAGCGACTGCGATCGATGGTTCCCTGCAAACATATGACGTCGCCACGGCGGCTCGCTTTAATGGCATTCGCACACAGGTTGATCTGCGGATCAACTTTTTAAAGTTTACTCAATGAGCAAAGTTGCAAAACAGTAAAATGGAGGAAAAGGCGTTTTGTCATTTAGACCTTGTCGTCGGCTTAATCATCCGCTGAGTTTCAGTCACCAAATGTTTCGTTAGCACCTTTGCTGGTGCGGTAAAGCGATTCGTGATTGATTTGACTGGTGTTGGAAGCTTTTTGGCGAATCGCTTAGTCCCATTAGAAATGGTTACGGCCACTCGCGAGCCAGCGATTTTTTTAGTGAAACGCTTGGTCGCGTTTTGTACCACTGCACCTGCTGGCGTGCGCAAGAACCACAACAACGACGCCAAAAAAGCACTGCCGATAGTAACCATCAATAACATGCCATAAGTGCTTTCGAAGAATCCAGGGGACAAAACGCTCAATACCTGCGTTGTTTCAATGACGGTCGCTGGTGCTGTGATCAGCGGCGCTAACGGTGGAGGAGCTACCGCACGTGATTGCGCAAGATCGACGGCAACGTCAAGAGAGGTGCCTCCTGGAGTTCCTGTCCACTGATGGAGATGACGTTCGACATGGGCGCGCACGACAGAATCGCTGTGGCGAGCAAGCGTCACGAGAATCGCGGATGCTTGGTCACGCAATAAGACTAATGACGCCAATCCATCAACAGCAGTGACCACATTTCCGCTCGACGTATCGCTGACCATTCTTTGAAAGTGGGTAAATTGTTCTTCCTCTTCAGCGAGACGCTTTTTGAACCATGTATCCCACGTGCTTTGATCGGGCGGGAATGACTGACTCGTTTGAAGTTTCAAGCTTTCGTGAGCACGTCGCGCAACTGCAGGATCTTTAGCTCCCAATAAATCAATCAATCGTGACCATGAGCGAGGATCACGAAGATGGCTGAGCGCGGTAGCAGCAGCCTGGGCAACCATAGGTGATGGGTCTTCAATTAATTCCCCGAGAAGGTCCAACGTTTCGCGACTATCGAGTCCCAGGACCGCAATGGCATCAATAGCGGCGCGTTGCACCCATGCTTCACGATGACGAACGAAACAGGCTGCGATGGCGCTATTACGACCAGAATTGCTACCGCGAACGCGCGTCAAAATTGCCAATGCTTGACGATCATCGGACTCCAGGCTAGCAGCGCGCAAGTCAACGATTGCCCCAGCATTTCCAGACATGGCCTCGGTTACGAGACTATCCAACTCAGCATCATTGCCAGATTGCTTTGCGATAACCGCTGACTCTGGATTCACTGCCGGTTCTCGTGGAGCCGGAGCATTGTCCTCTGCTGACGCGATTCCCATCGCGATCATGGCAATGATTGTCAACCTGCACCAAGATGCAGGGTATTTCATCTGAAAATAAAACGGTCTATTCATGATGATTACCAGATGAAAACGTCGTTGATGATGTCAGGGAATGGCGGTAGCTCTCGAAATAAATCATCATTAAAACAGTACAGTCGATTCGGTGGATTGTAGATATCCTGATTGCCAAGATAGCCACGGGTATACGTGCCTCGACCTAGTACGACCAAGCTACCGACGAACGCCCAATCAATGCCACTCCAATTTTCTAAGAATTTAATGACATTATGTATTCCTCCGCTGCCGCCGGGCTGATGAATATCCGATACGTTGATATTGGCGAGGTCGGTAGGCGTGTTGTGAATCACAAGGCAAAGACGATGGACGGTCGAGGTCGCAGTGGTCCAGACTCCTTTTGCGGTACCAATTAACGTATTCACTGCCGTATCAGTCCACGCATTTGAAAGAGCAACCAAGCCATCACAGTACAAGGCGCAGACTGGAAATTTACCGGTGCTGTCCGCAACGACATTGAAGTTACCCTGCAGATAACACACTTGCGGAGTATAAATAGTCAAACCAATCGCTCGTCCACTCGCTCGCACTCCACCCCAATTAATTGTACCGGCATTCGCGACACGCACACGTTTTAAAAATGGATATGCGGACCATATCTGTGAACCACTGCCAAATCCCACTGCCGTGTGCGCCGAGGAATATCCATTTACCATCGCTGTGCCGGTGTTACCAACTACGGGGTACCGCATAGTGCCGGTGGCTGGAATGGAATCTCTCGCCACGGCGGGTAATGATGTACGTTGTTTTTCCGTGTTTAAGCCAGTCTGTAACGGACTGAATCCCAACGGAGCAAGAGGGTGAAATTCGCCATACATTCGATACGTGTAAAGGTTAGCGGCAAGATTTGTGGCCGACGCACCCAATCGTCCGGTGGTGGGATTGCTAGGATTTGAGTAGCGTGAAGTCCGTGCCGCATAAATGGTACCATTAAATCGCGTGCTGGCTGGAGACGTGCTAGTTGTCGTTGGATCAAGTCGATTCAGCGCCATCGTGCGGATGAACGTGCAAACGGCTCCGGTGTTTATGGTCAGCGCATTTACTCGTACGGCCTCATAGTTTGCCGCGCCAGAATCCGCGTACTGATTCACCGTCGACTGACGCCAACGTGATTCCCGACGATCTTTGAAGACGTCTTCGCAAGCAAGAAGATCTGAAAGCTGAGTTGCGCCAACTGGCTTACTAAAAAATTGATCGGTGATGTCGACTAAGTTGCCTACCGAGTTTACGCCAAAATATACTACGTAGTTACTGCGCATCCATTGACAGTAGTCTATGAGATAAGCATTTACTTTCGAGGCTGGAGCTGGCCCAAGATCAACGACACCATTACTGTCGCTGTCATAATATCGTGCACCAAGGCCCGTATTGAGATCGTTTGTGCTGTAGACCGACGGCGGATCCCAGCTGACAGAACCCTGACGACCTGATGGCCATGCAGGAATAGCCGCCTGAATGCCACGTTCCAAAATAACGATGCCGACTCCTGGTGTTACTGTGGGATTTAGGCCAAGCGGATTGCGAATGTAGCTATTGAGCACTGGTGAATTAGCCGGGGTCGTCGCCTGAATGTAGGTGGCGACATGGCTAAAAATATCATTGGTGTTTATGGTGATTCCCAAGGCGCCCGTTACGCGGCTTATCACCGGCGGACTCAACGCCGGAGCGGGAATTAGCGCGGTAGTGAGATTAAACGCACTCACTCGCGTAGCGTCAGGCGTCGGCAATGCGCCGACTGCGAGCGCAGGCGGAGTGTCGCCGGCGTAGCCAGGCTGTGTCGGGAAAATATTCTGCGTCGTCGAATTCACCTGAAATAACATCATGTCCGTTGCGTAGTTCGTGGTTGCTGCTCCCGTAACCACTGAGTAGGAGCCATTGACACCATTGAGATTGACCCCAGGTCCAACTAAAGCGAACGGCTCCAGCGGACGATATCCCGACATTTTTAAACGGCTTGCGATGTCAATTTTTTTCATCTGTCGATTCGCAGCATCTCGGACCAGTCGGGTATCGTAACCGCCCAGTGGTGCTCCGCCGGCATTTCGACGCGAATCACGCGCGACGCTCAAGGGATTTTGCAGAGCCCCAGTAACGCCTGGAATTTGAAGAGGGAATCCACCAACTGTTTTAGTGGTATATCCTAGTTGCACAGAATTCAGATATGGAGGATTTAAGTCGGGATGCTTTGATGATGTTTCATTGACTGGATCAGTTCGTGAAATGACCGTCGGATCTAAAAAGCCGGCAAGATAATTGTCAATTTTACGTAAGCAAAAAATCCCATTCACCGCCGTAAAGGCAATAGGCTTAAGACTTGGCACTGAGTCGGTCGAATCGGGATCGGTAACTGCCGGACTTGAACCAAAGACCCCTTTTCCCGCGTTAAAACCTAAATAAGCAGAGCCGTTCGTGTGCACGGCACCCACCACCGCAATATTGGGGGCCTGGTACAACTCGATGTCTCCACTTGGTCCAGAAGCATTGTAGAAAATGACATAGCGGAATAGACTGGCCTGCTTCACCATCACGCGCTTTTTACTTTGCGCATGCAGCGGCGATTGGTCGGACGCATTTGCTGAAGACAACCTTGCCGCCACCGCCAGGGGATTAGCGCTCATATTGCTTTGCGTCGGCATGGCGAAGGCATCAATTGTGAGTTCGAAAAATAGCAGCCCTGGATTGTCATTCGCTGTGCCAACCCCGCGCGTGGGTGCCGTTGCACCGGCATTCACGTCAAGCGCTTGATTGATCAGATATTTGTTACCGCCCTGGGCACTGACGTCCGTATTATCGATACCGCCATTCCCGTTACTGTCGGTGATCGTGCGATCATAACTTGCCACCGGTTCCAGTCGCCAATACACCAGACAATCGTTGAGCCAAATACCTTTGGCTGCGGCAATGTCCGAAACACTGCCGATGTAGCCTCTGGTCAACCAATTTCCTAAGCTATTTTGAGAAGTATTCAAATCGGTCATAAGTAATGAGGAGTTCGCTCGAATGCGATCACATAACGTTTCAGCCACACTATCTGCCGCATCTTGTGCGTTGGTATTCATGCGAGAGAAGTCGTCCAGCTTCTTTCGTCCGATGAGTTGATCCGTCAGCGACATCATCCCGGTGACTACCAACGCAAGAATAAGGGTAGTCAAAAAAAGCGCATTCCCGCGCCTTACTTGATTGATGATAAACATGATAAACCTCCGGTCATTCGCCGTAATCAACACGGCGGAAGGGGAAAGAAAGTCGCAAATCGAGCATTACCACAGCAGTGCTGAGTTTCTGTATTTGCATGCCAATAGATATTTTTAGACGGACTTCATTATCGCTAACGATATCGGTGTCGGTACGCGTCACGCCATCATAGTCTGACGCAAAGACAAAACACGGTAACGTAGTGTTTGTCTCACTGTTGGTAATGTCGAACACTACTGCGTCAGATAATGCTTGCCCAAGCGTATTCCACGTGGTCGTGTTGGCATTGCGATACTGCCGCAACAACATTCCGCGCCGTAGGGTTGGGCCAGCCTCGGGATATGCCGGGTAACTTGAAGTGGGATACGTCACACTATCCGCCAAAGAAGTTGGCGTAGCGCTTGCATAAGGAACAAGGATATAGCGGTAAATTCTAAGTTTAGCTGAGTCGGCATTCTCATTAAAAGTCAAGCCGACAAGATTACTCTCCCATACCGGGGAAAGGTTCCAAAGACCTGGCAGCCCGGCGTTCGGATTAATAATAAAACAGGGGGATACAGGAGCGAGTGCGTACTGGCTCAGCGCTTGGCCATTCACGCCGGTGAGGTTTTCTTGGTAGCTGTTTTCTAAAGTCGGATCCATTCCAGCCGTAATAGTCGAGCGCAATCTCGTAAAACGAACTTCTCGTCCGCCTTGCCGAATTGATGGATACAGTGTGATATTTTCGTTCGTCGTGGTGTTGACGGAAGCCACCATTACCGAGGTGTCGTATTGTACAAATTGAGCACTTTGACTGAAGTCGCTACTAAGCGTAGCACGAATGCGCTCAATGGTTTCCATGCGCCGCAGGTTTTCATTCACCATGAAAATAAAATCAGTACTTGCTGACCAAGCAGATAACAACGAAGTGATCAAGGTAAACATGATCGCCGAAGCTATTGAGACTTCGACGATGGTGTAGCCATGACCGGCTATGTTTTTTTTCTGCGTAATCGCATTGCGATCGAACGAGGAGGCTGAAACTATTGGCGCCAAGGAACGATGAATATTCATGCTCAGTCTCTTTTCACAATGACGGTTTCACGCCACCGACGAGCCGTAGAATTTGGATCTGCAATTTCTCCTGGGCGCCAAGATATGAGAATTCGAATCACCAAGCCATGATTGAATGCTCCACGCACTTGTTCTACCGTTCCCGCTGCATCAACATTGGCCAATGAAAACTTTGCAGGCATAATAAGGTTGTTCGCCTCGCTATCAGTTGGCGATAGCGTCGCTGCGGGTGATCGGTGGGTGGGATCTGGGTCCCCGACTAATCCGTACCAAAGCTGACGTGGAACACCGGTTGGATTGGCATCCTGCAAATCGTTAAACCGCTTAATAAGGCCATTTTCAGCGGGGATCAAACTTCCACCGACATTCTGCAATCCAGTAATGGTACTGAGATTGTAATATTCGATATATAAGGACATGCTGTCGATCGGCACTGGCTCTCGCATGATTCCTGCATCAATCAGATCCTGCTGCGTCAACGGGCGAAAGGGCGCTGCGTAAGCCGCCGTAGCAGAATACGGTTGAGCTAGTGCCAGAGCACTTGTCGTTGCCGCCGGAACATTGGCCGAAGCCGTAGCTCGCAGATGTAACGTCCAGCCCCGTGCTTTTATTTTGGTCGCGTCAGTCGGATCGGCCTTGTCCGGCTGCGGATAAACTATCCCTAATTGATTGATCGGAGTGGTCTTCAACCGTGCCGCCATTTGTCGCACGATCAAATCCGCCATAGAATTCTCATCTAAACTACGGCGGAAGTTGTTATTATTTAAAATTGTACCCAGCGCTGCCGATATTCCCACCGCCAAAATCATTGTCGCAATCATGACTTCGAGCAGGGTAAATGCGCAACGCTGGTTAGGCGATGCAAGCGATGAACGTAATCGACGAGAAAATATCTTCATATCATTCATCCTGGGATTTCACATTCGTTATTATACTCCACGATAAACACCGCGCCAATAACTCCTTGCCCAAGCTTGCTGCCGTCGCGCGATTGGGTGGCTCCGATTTTATCTAAGTGTTTTGCTCGGGTGAAGTTGTGTGCGTCGTCGAATCCGTTCCGAAGCGGAGTCGCTGTGACCCTGACCTTCATCAAAAGGTAATCGGATGACGATCGTAACGCCTTGTTCGGCAGTTGCGGTAGGTGACGCTGCAAGGCTGAGCGTTCCGCCCATGGCACGAACATTGGTTACCGCGACGGTCAATCCCATGCCGATGCCCGTGGTGCCAGGCATCACTTCGCCTGCGGCAAAGACATCTCGCATGCGGTCTGCTCGTTCGCTTGGTAGGCCGTGGCCGTGATCTTTCACCGTCCATATGGTGAGGGAGCGACTGCGATCGATGGTTCCCTGCAAATATATGATGTCGCCACGGCGGCTCGCTTTAATGGCATTCGCGCACAGGTTGATCAATGCTGGACTTAGGAGTTCTGGATTGAAGAAGGCTTCTTCGGTTGATGCCTCAACGCATATGGTCACGCCCGCTTTGTCGGCAGAGGGCCACAAAAGTTCGGCGAGTTCTTTCAAATAATGCTCCATGGACAACGAACGCTCACCTGCGACATGTGCGGTGCCAGAGTCGATAATGCTCAGGATTTCTTGGAATTGGCGCTCTAATGTGCTGGCTAAACGCTTTGCGCTGGTCACTTCTTCTGCGTCCAAACGTCCTGCTTGCCGCGAAATTCTTTCGCACAGGGCAATCGTTTGACGAATGGGCTGGCCAAATTCTTGGCCGAGCTGAGCCAGAAAACGGCGGTGAATGACATTGGTGGTGGTTTCACGATCCAACGCATGCGCTAATTCTTCCTGGCCAAGATGAAGTCGGGTGACGAGTTCTTGGAAATTTTTGCTCAGGATATCGGCCTCTAGCAAACCACTGTTCTTTGGCAGCTCTCGATTCGCATCATGCAGGTGATCGCGACACGCGGTGGTCAATGCCGAAATGGGCGCCACCCAGCGCCAGCCAAGCCACGTACCAACCAGAATGGCAACCAAAGCAACGATCATACCTGTGATCACGATAGTCGTCGCCATTTCGTCACTGATACGTTGGCTGGTCGCACGGTTGGTCGACATGACTATGCGTAGACTGCCATCGTGGGTATCGAGAAGCGTGGTCGCTGCAAGCCGTTGCAAATGACGTTCAATGATGGTTGGGTGACGAATGAACGGCATGCCTACGGCAAGCGATCCTGATTTTTTTTGTGGTTCGATTTGTAGCATCCAATCGCTTTTTTTCAGCCGCAACAGGACGTCACTATTTAAGTAGGCTAAGGCGATCAACTCACCACGCGGATCCCCTTGGCGATCACTGCGGCGCACCGGGGTGACGGCGTAAAGTGCGGGGTGACCGTCGAAAACACCAATACCGCTGACTGGTTTTGATTGCCCAAGCAATTGCCGAAGGGTGGTCGCGGGAGCCGAATCGGCGACGGAAGGATTTGGTCCTCGCACATCACCATCATGGAATCGACCGGTAATAGAATCGCGGTCGGCGGTGATGAAAAATTGCGTCAGCGCGCCTCGGACTTTTCCTGGAGTAAGATTGACCCGTGACCATGCATGCTCTGGTGACGGCATGTGATCGTACAGTTCATCCCAGTTGCCGTAGTCATTGACCTCAAAAGAAAGTTCTTCGAGCAGTCGTTCTAAGTCGCGCTGCATCCCCATTGCCGCATCATTGGCTTGGCGATCTTCAATGACGGTCATATTTTGCTGAGCCACCACCACTGCGGCGACAGCGCAAATCAGCGAACTTCCCATGGCGATCAGCGCGCTCAAAACGATAATTCGCGTCCGTAAACTTCTCATATCAGGGCTTCTGGCTCAATCGCACGATGTTGTTCAGGCGTAAGCAGGTGAAGGGAGAAAGTACTGCCGCCTCCCAATTGCGAGGAGACCCGTAGCTCGCCACCCATGCGTTGCATCGACGCGCGCGCCAAAGACAGCCCAATCCCACGCATGTTTCCATCTTTGGTCGAAAAAAATGGATCAAACAATCGCCCTTGTAGGTCCTTGGGAATTCCTGGTCCGCTGTCGTGCACGGCGACGAATGCACCGGGTCCTGCCGTTATTTTTACCAACCGTCGTTCTCGACTTTGCCCCGAGACCGCTTCAACCGCATTGCGAACCAAGTTGGTCAGCACCAGACGCACGCCAGCAGCATCGCCCATCACATACATGGCCGTCTCCGGCCGGGTAAATTCAATCGGCGTATCGTGGTAACGAAGCCATTGGTCACGATCGCTCAATAATGCCGTAATAAGTTCGCCTAAATCAATGCGCGATAGCGTCACTCCGTCGGTACTGCCCGCCAGTTGCCGCAGATGTTCGATGGTTTGCGTCATCGTCAGAATACTCATGCCAACCCGCGACAGGGTCAGCGTCATTTGCTCTGCGGTCGGTTCCCGACCGAGTTGCCGCAGATAATGTATGCCCTCGATACCAACTCGGGCGGCGGAAAGTGGTTGCCCTAGTTCGTGTGCCAGTCCGCCAGCAAGAGCGGCGAGCGTTCCTGCTCTCCTTTCCTGAGATTCTTGCCCCATTTGGTCATGAATGGCCATTCGCGCCAAAGCCAAATCTTTTTCCATCTGCACACGCTGACGATTGAGCATCGCATGAGCCATAATCGCCACCAGCAGCGCACTCGCCGTGGCCATGCCCAAGGCCGTGTCGGCGACTTCACGCATGGCCAAATCATTCGCGTCAATTAATTCAAAATGACGATGCATCCACAGGCGCGAGCACACGTCGACCAACGCCACTCCAACGACCACGACCAACAACGGCCAATGCCGCAGCCATCGTTGGTGGCGATGAAAAATGCGCCTCATACCGAGCCTCTCGTTCACGGCGATTCTTCCTTATCGCCATGGCTGAACAGCCCGTGACGTTTCCGTAACGTGTACAGCACTTTGCGCGTGACCCCAAGATAGTCTGCGGTGCGCACCGGTGATCCTTGATGTTTATCCAAAGCCGCCGCCAAAACTTTTCGGGTCCATCTATCCAGATCGAAACTCCCTTCGGGCAATATCATGACCTGATCAGATGCAGGCGGCATGGTTTCTTGAGGCCTTGATGTTGCCGTCGGCGACGGTTCTGGATTCACGCATTGCGCCCGCACTAAACGCTCGTCAAGCACCGCACCATCGTTGAGCATGCCCAGTTCTTCCAGTAAATGATGCAGCTGACGAACGTTTCCAGGCCAATGGTAAGCGGTCAGCAAGCGCGCCGCTTCGCTGGAGAGACGCTGAAATCCACGGCCTCTCAGGCGGCGAATGCGTTGCATGAAAATGGTGGCCAATGACGCAATATCCTCGCGCCGTTCTCGCAATGGCGGAATGCGAATATGGCCAACTTTTAGCCGATAATATAAATCTTCGCGGAAACGTCCTTTACTGACAAGGTCCAGAAGGTTCGCGTTGCACGCGCAGATAACGCGTGCTTTGAGCGTTTGCAGTTGGTTTGATCCTACCGGATACCAGGTGCGGTCTTCCAGTACGCGAAGTAATTTCGCCTGCTGATCGTTTGGTAAATCGGCCAATTCGTCGAGCAACAACGTGCCGCCTGCGGCGAGCGCCAGCTTGCCCTG
>JANMYZ010000568.1:0-2127 GCA_031382605.1 Planctomycetota bacterium
AAAGAGCTGCTTTTTCAGCAGATCCGCAACCGACAGCGGGCTAGCGGACAATGATGGCGAACCACGTCCGGTTGGTACCTGAGCATAATAGACATGGTCCGGCCCCAGCTGTTCGATGACCCAACGCAAAGATCCTGAAAGCGACAGTGCGCGTTCTTGCTGCGCGGTTAATTCATTCAGCGCATTGTCATCATCAACGTGTGCGCGGCAGGCGTCGAGCGCTTTGGCGACCGCTTCCAACGATGGGCTCAGAACGTTCTCAACCAAATGGGGCGCGGTGAGCTTGATGGTGTCTTGCGTGTCTGCGGCTAAGCGCGCAACTTCTTTCCAGAAACGTTCTCCGGCGTCGCGAGCCACTTCCACGGCGTCGCGGGCGAATGAATAATTATCTCGGCTGAGCAATCCCTTGCTCTTGCGACTCCAAAGTCCATCGAGGAACCAGCGGATTTGTGCTTCGGTAATCGAAATACCAAGGTGATCCGTCGCAATATCTTCGAGCGTGTGGGCTTCGTCGAAGACCACGATCTTGTGCGCCGGTAAGATCGCCGCGTGTTCTTCGCGCAGACTCAGATCACTAAAGTACAGATGGTGATTGACCACCAACAGATGCGCGTCCTCCATTTCTTTGCGCGCCTGATAGAAAAAACATTCGGCATAGGTGGGGCACTTACGGCCCTGGCAGTTATTGCGGTCGCTCTGCGCCTGACGCCACACCAACGGCGGCGGATCGTAGCCGAGGTCGGATAATTCACCGGTTTTGGTTTCGCTGCTCCAATCGAGTAACTCTTTGAGCGCGACCGCTTCTTCGCGGGTTTCGAACATCGCCTGTTGACCATTTCCGGCGGCGTATTGCAGGCGGCGAAGCGACACGTAGTTCTGGCGACCTTTGACCAGCACCGCTTTCAATTCAGGAAATAACTTCTGCACCAAAGGAATGTCTTTGCGCATGAGCTGCTCTTGCAGCGCAATGGTACCAGTCGAAATCACAATTTTGGTGCCAGTTTTCAAGGCGTGCAGCGCCAAGGGAACCAAGTAAGCAAAACTTTTACCAACGCCCGTCGGCGCTTCGATGATGGCGTGACTACGTTCATTGACGGCCTGCGCGATCGCATCGGCCATCTCGATTTGCTGCGGACGACTTTCGTAGGCCGGCAAAATTCCGGCGATCAGTCCATTGGGACCGAGAACATCAGCCGGGGTTAGGTCGGACATGGTCGAGATGCTAGGACGACTTCAGCGTCGTCGATGGCGTACGTGGGGCGAGCATCCACGAAGCGCAGTGCTCATAGACAGTCCGGAAAAATCCAGAACCAAAGCGAATGCCACGAATGAAGAAGTACTTAACCACAGAGGGCACAGAGGGCACAGAGGAATAACATATGATTTCCTCTGTGCCCTCAGTGCCCTCTGTGGTTAAATTTTTTCCTACTTGGTTTTCATCCGCTAGTACGGAAGAAAAGCAGGAAAAACGTGGCGACCTCATACTCCAGGCTCGCCAAGAACGGATGGTGTCTTTGCTTCACCACGTTGATCTGGCCACGTCCGCGTGCGTAACGCTGCGCCAACCACGATTCCCGGTAGCCACAATAACCAGCCGATCACCGTGACTGCCAAACCCAAATGGAGAAGACCAGCGGTGAGCGCGGCCTGACGAACTTCATTGCGCTGCGTCTTCAAAGCAGCAAGACGATTTGCCCCGGTAAAACCGCGCAAACCGAGCGAAATATCAATGGCGTCAATGCATGCGATGTGACCCATACCGAGTGCGCTGATGACCACACCCAGCGGCGCAATGATTAAGCCACTGATGAAACTCGCACTGATCCAACCCAAGCGAATCGGCAACGTTCCGCCAAGAACTTTCAAGCTCGCCAGGATACTCGGCATCATCGATAATTCATGACTGGCGATTCGATTCACCGCAACAAAAGCATCAGCGCCTGGAGACTTCGCTGCCTGCTCCTTGGCATAGGCCACCGCTTTGCGCGCAAGGTCCTCAAGCAGAAATGACATCAGCAACGGCAGCAACAACACCCACGCCACCACTACCGACGCGACCGCCAAACCAACCGCAATAAGCGCGTACAACCACCATGACCATCCGGTGGTGGTAACGTTCGGCCAAAG
>JANMYZ010000721.1:0-16464 GCA_031382605.1 Planctomycetota bacterium
CACCAGGCACAACCACAGGCGGCGTCAATGCGGATGCTGCCGGAACCGGAGCCTGCTCAATCACCGGAGCACCTGGAGGCGCTGGAGGCGTCGTTGAATCAATGGGCGGAGTCACTGTTTTAGCAGCACCGGCTGCCTTGCTCAGATCGTTCGGATTGGGCACCGACAAAATTAACACGATGACCAGGAACAATCCGGCAAGCCAGCCAGTGATCTTGCTCATCTTGCGTCCAGCGCCGACGCCAAGCGTGCTGTCAAGTTGACCGCCGCCGCCAAAAGCGCTGGAGATATCTCCCGCGCCGCCCTGCAACAAGATCAGGCCAATAAGGAAAAGGCAGAGTGGGAGCAACATGATGAACAGCACTAAGGTCAGGGTCGTCACGACAGTTCTTTCGGTTCAGGTTCGCGTCAGCGAGAGCAATGGTTTAAAGGATCAGACAGCCGCAATGATGGCCGTGAAGTCAGCCGCTTTAAGGCTGGCTCCACCGACTAAGGCACCATCGACATCGGGTTGCGAGAGCAATTCTTTGGCGTTGTCGGCCTTCACCGAACCGCCGTATTGAATGCGGGTTTTGTCAGCTAAGTCGCCGACGATGCCACGCAACACACTACGAACAAAAGCGTGGGCTTCTTGTGCCTGGGCGGTAGTTGCGGTGCGGCCAGTGCCGATAGCCCACACCGGCTCGTAAGCTAAGACCAACGTTCCCAGCTGCGCAGGTGTGAAACCCTCCAACGCGCCCTTCACTTGGCGACTGAGAACTTCTTCAAGTTTTCCACCATCACGTTCGGCAAGCGTTTCGCCGATGCAGACAATCGGGGTCAGTCCCTGCGCCAGAGCCGCCTTCAAACGCTTGTTCACCGTTTGATCGGTTTCGCCAAAAAATTGACGGCGCTCACTATGCCCAAGAATCACATACGTTGCGCCTGCGGACTTGAGCAAGCTGGCAGAAATTTCGCCGGTGAAAGCGCCTTTTTCTTCCCAATGAATATGTTGTCCGCCAACCCCAATCGCAGTTCCCGCAGCGACTTTGGCCACCGCGTGGACCGCCAAAGCGGTCGGACACACGACCACTTCGGCTTTGCTGGCGGCGGCAGGCGCAGCCAGGGCTTGGACCAGCGCGACACCCTCGTCGACGGTCACATTGAGCTTCCAGTTACCGGCAATAATCGGCTTGCGAGACATGAGGTCCTTTTCGTACCGCCGCTTGTGAGCGCATTCTTTGCGCAGCAGCTGATGACCACCGGAATTCAGAGGGCTTTGCAAGCACCCTGTCGGCGATGGGGCGGCGAACATAGAAGGGTGCCCCCCTTGGTCAATGGCCCCAGAAGCAGCATTTTGCCCTTCATTGCGTCAAATACCCACCATCAAATCCCGACTCATTTCAGAGTTCGTTGGATGATGGCTGATTTAGGCCGCTCAGCGCCCTCACAAAAGTAGGCGATCTCACCCAACAAGCCGCCAAGTTGTCTGTGGAAGGCCGGCGCCAGGGGCACCGGCCTTGCGCCGTTCTCTGTCCCCAGGATGGTGCGACCATGTCGACCCCCAGCGTTCTTATAAGCAGCCTTGGTTTGATGGGCGGTAGCTTAGCCGCCGCTTTAAATCGCGTTGGCTGGCCGGTTCTGCTCCATCATCGCCGTCCTGAGGTCGCCGTCCGCGCGCAAGAGCTTGGCTATGGCAAAGCCGTCACCGATTTGACCAGCGCCCTCGCCCAAACCGACGTGGTGGTGATTTGCGCCCCCGTCAGCGCGATCGCGCCAACCGTACGCCTGATGGCCGCCCTTCATCCACGCCCGGTGTTTACCGATGTCGGCAGCGTTAAAGGCTCTATTTGTTCCGATCTTCATGATCTGGCTAGCAGCGGACGCTTCGTCGGCAGTCATCCGATGGCCGGCAGTCATCTGCTCGGCATCGATCACGCCCGCGCCGATCTTTACCATGGCTGCATGACCATCTTGACGCCGCTGCTGCAAACTCCCGCAGAGCCCGTGGCGTTGGTGGAAAAACTTTGGCGTGCCGTTGGCAGCCGACTCTGCCGACTAACTCCGGAAGATCACGATCGCGCGGTGGCCGAGGCCTCGCACGTACCACACGTATTAGCGTCACTCGCCGCACGCCAGCTGGGCGCTACCGCTGCCCCGATTGCCGCCACCGGATTTCGCGACACCACCCGCATTGCTGGTGGCAGTCCAGACCTGTGGTCGGACATCTTGCTCCATAATCGTCAGGTCGTAACCCAAAGTTTATCTGCCGCGCGCGCCCATTTATCTGCGCTTGAGCAGGCGCTCGCCAATGATGACGCCACCGCCGTGCGCGCCTGGCTTGAAGCCGGCTGCGAAGGCCGCCGCCGCTTCGAACATCACGCCGTGATGGACGTGCCGCGTTTGGGCGAAGAAACATGATCTCACCCCGGTCAGACATTACTCAAAAATCATAACCCTATTTATGTGCCTGATTTCCCGATGCGTTGGGACGTAAACGTAATCTCGCGCATAAGTACGTCTGGTAACCAAAAACGACCCCGGCGTGATTCGAACACGCGACCTCCGGTTTAGGAAACCAGCGCTCTATCCAGCTGAGCTACGGGGTCAGGTGGGCGGGAGTCTAGAGCGCCTGAGAAGAGGGCAACGTCAAGCGCGGGCTGGCTCAAAGACGCCGATTCGAGCGCTGCAAACCAGCAGCAGACGTGCGCTTTCATAATTCATTTAGCTGCTCATCTCGTTCGCTGCGACAACGCCAAGGTCGCTCCAATCGCCTTCCAAATGAATAACCTGAACTGGGCAGCCATCGGCGATAAAGGGCACGAAATTCAGCTCTTCTGGACTTATCATGGCGGTTCGCAGTGGACTGCGCTCGCCAAGATTATCTGAAGTAACGCCGTCTTCCCGTGCTTCGCCGGCAATCTGCGTTCCCGTTTCGTGGACTAAGAAAACCTGTGGCATTAAATTTTGACACCAAAAACAATGGATGCAGCCATGGTCGATCCAGATGCGTTTGCGCTGCATGTGCGTAGCCCGAACCATGAACGACCATAGAGCGCTTTCAGCAGAGATTGCAACCCGCAGATATTCAGATATTCACGTCCTGAGGTTGGCTGAGTGCAAGTCAGACCTTCATTCCGTCAACGCCTGACCTTCATTCGGCCAATACCATGGAGCCTTCATGATATCCCAGACCGCCGAGTACGCCCTGCGCGCCATCGTCTTTCTGGCTGATAACCCAACGGATGCTCAAACTGCCGAAGCCATCGCCAAAGGCACCAAAGTTCCTGTCGGATATTTGGCGAAAATTATGCAAGGACTGGCGCGATCGGGTTTGGTAACTTCTCAACGTGGACTTTACGGCGGTTTCACTTTGGTGCTGACGCCGAAAGAACTGTGCATCTACGATGTCATCCAGGCGGTCGATCCCATCGTACGCATCACGCACTGCCCGCTCGGCATCGAAGGTCATGGAACCAATCTTTGCCCGCTCCATCGCGGCCTCGACAACGCCATGGCAGCCGTCGAGATGACTTTCAAGAAATTAACCATTCACCAATTATTGAACCAACCACAAACCAGTCGTCCGCTGTGTGCCTTTCCACGGCATCAACCGGAAGAATAATAATTTCTGATGCGCCGCGCCCACCAAGCGCCCACACACGTTGTCCACCGAGGTAGTCACATGTTCAGCCCATGGAATGCGTCCCGACTCTCCCCTGATGACGGCAGCGACCGTTTAGATTTCAGTGCGCCGCCAACGCGTCACGCTGAAGCGCTGCACTGGGTCAGCGATGTCGCCAAACATTGCAACCCTGAAAATATTCATTGGTGCGATGGCAGTGCGGCTGAACACGCTGATCTTGTTCGTCAAGCGGTTGACGACGGGATTCTGACACCGCTCAACCAACGTCGTCATCCTGGGTGCTACTATCATCGGTCCCACCCCAGCGATGTCGCGCGGGTGGAAGATCGCACCTACATCTGCACGCCAACCAAAGACGAAGCTGGTCCCACCAATAATTGGATGGAGCCGGATGCGATGTACGAACGTTTGCGCGGGCTCACCTCGCAAGCGATGCGCGCACGCACGATGTACGTGATTCCTTACATTATGGGGCCACCGGGATCAGCACTCAGCAAAGTCGGCATTGAGATCACCGACAGTATTTATGTGGTGCTGAGCATGCGTGTCATGACGCGCATGGGCGAGGTCGCCTGGAAAGAACTTGGTGATCACGGACGTTTCAGTCGCGGCCTGCACTGCATGCTGACGATTGATCCGCAGCAACGCTACATCGCGCACTTTCCGCATGATAACACCGTCATTTCCACCAATTCCAACTACGGTGGCAATGTTTTATTGGGAAAAAAATGTTTGGCGCTGCGCCTGGGTTCATGGTTGGGAAATCGTGAAGGCTGGCTCGCTGAACACATGTTGATCATGGGCGTCGAATCACCTGAGGGTGAAAAAACCTACGTCGCCGCTGCGTTTCCCAGTGCCTGCGGAAAAACGAATTTCGCCATGCTCATTCCACCAGAGCGCTTTAACGGCTGGAAAATCTGGACCGTTGGTGATGACATCGCGTGGATGCGACCTGGGGCCGATGGCCGCTTGTACGCAATCAATCCCGAAAATGGCTATTTCGGAGTTGCTCCCGGAACCAACGGCGTGAGCAATCCGAATGCGATGGTGACTATCTCGCACGACACCATTTTTACCAACGTCGCATTGACCCCCGACGGCGACGTGTGGTGGGAAGGTAAAGACGGCACAGCCCCGATGTCGTGTCTGGACTGGCGCGGTAATCCGTGGCAACCGAAAAGCGAAACCAAGGCCGCTCATCCCAACAGCCGTTTCTGCGCACCGATGGCGAACAATCCTTGCTTGGCGCCAGAAGCGAACGATCCGGCTGGCGTACCAATCAGCGCGATTATTTTTGGTGGACGCCGCGCCTCAACTTTTCCCGTGGTCATGCAAGCGTTCAACTGGGCGCACGGCGTTTACCTCGGCGCCATGATGGGCAGTGAGATGACCGCCGCCGCCGCTGGCACCATTGGCCAAGTGCGACGCGATCCGATGGCCATGCTGCCATTTTGTGGCTACCACATGGGCGATTATTTCGGCCATTGGCTGGATGTCGGCAAAAAACTCACGCATCCACCACGGATCTTTCACGTCAATTGGTTTCGCAAAGGCGCCGATGGTCGCTTTTTGTGGCCTGGTTTTGGTGACAATATGCGCGTCCTGAAATGGATCGTCGATCGCTGCCGTGGCCGCGCCATTGGCGAAGAAACCCCGCTCGGTTGGATGCCTGAAGCCGACGGCATCGATCTTGACGGCATGGAACATTATCAGCCCACGGAGTTCAAAGACGCGCAACGTATCGACCTAGAAGAATGGCGAAACGAATTGACGTTACAGGAAGAACTCTTCGAACGCTTGGCCAACCGCATGCCGAAGGAACTGGTCTACGAACGCGAACTGCTGCGCTCGCGTCTGGGACTGTAAAGAGTCTACCAATTGGAAAAAAAACCATGCGTTGTCTGCTCTTCAGTACAAAGCCCTATGATCGTGCAGCCTTCACCGCCACGGATCAACGTGGTCATACGCTATTTTTTCAGCCCTCTGCGCTCCATCTAGACACCGCAGCGCTGGCGGATGGATTCCCCGCCGTCTGTCTTTTGTCAACGATTGCGCTGACCGCGCGGTGCTGACCAAACTTGCTACTGGCGGCACCAAGATCATCGCCTTGCGTTGCGCTGGCTTCAACAACGTCGATCTTATCACTGCCCAAGAACTTGGTCTGACCGTCGTCCGCGTGCCTGCGTATTCACCTTACGCTACCGCCGAACATGCCATTGGCTTGATGATGATGCTCAATCGCAAGCTGCACCGCGCCTACAACCGCGTCCGTGAAGGAAACTTCGCGCTTGATGGCCTGCTTGGTTTTGACATGCACGGAAAACAGTTGGTGTCATTGGCACTGGAAAAATTGGCACCATCGCTTGCCGCATCCTGCACGGTTTTGGCTGCCGTGTGTTGGCCCATGACGTGGTAGAAAATAAGCTCGTGCGCGAACTCGGTGGCGCTTATGTATCCATGAACGAACTCCTGAGCACCAGTGACATCATTATCTTGCACGCGCCGCTCACTCCGGCGACGCGTCACCTAATTGATGATTCTGCGATCGCGCGCATGAAACAATGCGTCATGCTCATCAACACCAGTCGTGGTGCATTGGTCGACACACGCGCCGTCATCGACGGACTCAAATCTGGTCGGATTGGTGCTCTTGGGCTTGATGTGTACGAAGAAGAAGCTGATCTTTTTTTCGAGGACCTTTCCTCGACGGTCATCCACGACGATATATTCGCGCGTCTACAAACATTTCCCAATGTCGTCATCACCGGACACCAAGCATTCTTCACCGCGGAGGCTCTCCGTGCTATTGCCGACACCACGCTCGATAATTTGACGTGTGTCGAAAAGAATGCGACCTGCGTCAACCAAGTTCGAGCTGGGTGATCGACCAGCCCAGGCCAGCGCTCAATGCCCAACAGCCATGCTGAGCTTACGCGAGAACACTCCGGTTTCGGCGTCTTTTTGTGCTTTTACCCAGGTTTCTGCCTGCAATTTAATGCGGTCGCGAACCAAACGAAAACGCTCAACACGCTGATCGTCGGTCATCTCACCCACCAGCGGGTCCACATTCGGCCAACGATCAATGCGCATCGCTCCTGGGAACAGCCTCGGACAATGTCCCTCGTCCGGATGCGACACCATGATCGCAACCTGGAAGGCCTGCTGTCCAAAATAGACCTGGCAACATTTGGCGGTTTGTCCGTCTAAGCGTACGCCGATTTCATCCATCACGCGCACGGCCAACGGATGAATGGGTAACGACACAATACCGCCGCTGTGGATTTCGAATTTGTCTCCCCCAATCATCCGCAGAAATGCTTCAGCCATTTGACTGCGCACCGCATTGTCTTGGTCGAGGCAGATCACTCGGACTTTATCTATTTTCTCAGTCATTGGTTTGACCTTTCATGGCCGTCAGTGCCTTGGTCACCGCCAGCCGCCGTAAAAGCGTTCGTTTCTTTGACTGATGCCCTTGCATGCGCACGAGAACATCATCCAAAAATTCAACCGCCTCGACGATGTGTGGTCCTTTGTTTAACATGACGCATTCAGCGCGTACGCTCATGGCCGCATCGGTCACTTCAGCGCGCGTAGCCATGCCTTTCTTGGCCAGCGTTTCCAATACCTGCGTGCCCCAAATGACGGGTAAATGCGCGGCTTCACACAACCACAGGATTTCTTCCTGAACTTCAGCCAAGCGCGCGAAGCCGACCTCGACCGCCAGATCGCCGCGCGCAACCATGACGCCCATGGGAACCGGCCCGAGTGCAGCCATGAGAATCTCAGGCAAGTTGGTGAAGGCATTCGGTGTCTCAATCTTGAGTACGACGCCCGGAATACGCCGACCTTTACCCAGCAGAGTGACCAATTCTTCCACATCGCTTGCCTGACGAACAAACGACAGCCCGATGAGGTCGGCATTTTTTCGCGCAAAAATCAAATCGGAATGATCTTGTTTCGTCAGACACGGAAGATCCAAGGTGCTATCAGGAAGATTAATGCCTTTGTCCGAACGTAACTTTGCGCCGCCATCTTTGGCGCGGGTGATTTCCACTGTCATCTGAGTGGCATCGGCAGCGCGCACCACGCCATCAATCTTTCCATCATCAAAACACACACGTTCCTTGCGGTGGACTTGCGCCAGTACTTCAGGCAATGAACACGGCACCCGGGCTGGCTCAAGAATTTTCCCTTTGGCATTTCGCCGAGCCGGTCGACCTGGTTGCTGATCGGCAGTCACGATCAGCAAGTCGCCTACCGATAAAACCAACGGTTCTTCAACCGGTTGTAATTCGGCGACTTCACAACCCATGAGGCGTCGACCACCGCGTTCGATCTGGCAAGTAATACCCGCAACAACGTAGGCGGTGGTGTTTGCCTCAACGATGACTTCTTGATCAGCAACATGGACCACGCGCATGCGTCGGCGTTTGCCCCGGGCATCGTTGCACACGATCACGTCATCGAGTTGAGCCTGTTCGGCGAGATTGCCCGTCAGCGGCACCACCGCTTGGACGATTTGCGAAGGTAGTGTGCCGGCTTGTACCATCGCCACCCGCGCCGGGGATAATACACGACCACGATGATCACGTTCCGGACTCCAAGCCACCACCGCTTCACCGTAACCAACATGACCAGTGCGTAATTTTGGTCCGGCAAGGTCCATCAAAATGCGACATGAACGCCCATGCGCCACAGCCGTATCGCGAACGCATTTTATTAATGTCCGCCACACCGTCTGGTCATCATGGGCACAATTTATCCGCGCTAAATCTATGCCCGCTGCGAATAATCGTTCAATCAACGCCGGATCACCGGCAGCTTCCCCAGGCAGAGTAACCATGATGCGGGCATCACGCGTACTCGGCGACGGACCAAAAACCATTTCCGCCTGATGAGCCAAAATTCGTGGTCCACTCTGATGATTAACTGGCACATCATCGACAGGCAGTGCCCTGCGTTTTCCACGCATCGCCCATAACGATTCACGCAGGCCATCGACGCTTGCCAGCACATGCGCTTCGCAGCGACCCAACGACGACAATCCGCTCAGCGCAAGATCGCTTTGCAGGCGACGCAGATCCTGGCGACGCAACGCAAGATAATGAACTAAATTACGCGCACTGGCACGACGCTTTGCTGGAATGCGCGCCAATGATTCGGTAAATTCTTCCTCCACCGCCAACATGTGCTCGCGTAGCTTATCAATGGCGGTTGCGATTCGTTCGACGCGACGATCAGTCAGCGCTTTTTTGACACCCTCTTTTGCGACGTTTTTTGCGGCGGTTTTTACCGCCGTAGAGACAGCTGTCGTTCTCGTCATAAGGAGTTTACCTCACGCCGCAGGTGCCGACGTTTGATGAACGAACAGCGAAGGCCTCGTGAAGACCAAGGCGCCGTAGGCGCTTCATCCTCCTTAAGAATGTCGTCTATCCGCTCGCTGCTGAGTTAAAAAATACCGCCCCGAACTGGCCAATAATACAGCGGTCAGAGAACTCAGCGGCATCGCTACGGCACAGACCAATGGCCCCCACACGCCAGCGGCGGCCAATGCCACGCCAACGGCGTTGTACGCCAACGATATCGCCAGAATCCAGCGCACCGTGCGCCGTGCTGATACGGCACCTGAAAGGATTTCCTCAACGGCTTGAATGCCGTCGTGACGGACCACGGCGATACGGCAGGAGGTCAGCGCGGCTTCGATGCCGCCGCGTAAACCAATGCCGATGTCAGCGATCGCCAACGCGGGCGCATCATTCAGACCGTCGCCGACCACCATGACGACGCCATCGCGTTTGAGCTCTGTGATGCGCTCCGCCTTTTCTTCCGGTAGCTGACCGCCACGCACCAGGTCTGGCGACAGACCAAGCCGAGCTCCGACGTTGGTGGTGATCTCAGCGTCATCGCCCGACAGCACATGAATCTGAGCTCCGTGCGCTCGCACGCTGTTCACCAATGCGGCTGCACCTGGACGTAGCGGATCAGCGCAGGAAATCTGCGCGATCGGCTGGCCGTCGAGCGTCACGCCCACCGAACCGACCGCGACCTCGTCATCAACAAGCGCCAGCGGAACCATGCCAGTAAGCCGGTGATTCCCGATGCGGAATTCACCCAGGTCACTGCGTGCGATAATGCCTTGGCCTTGGAGTTCCTGACGCTGATGAAGCACGACTTGCTCGCGGTCGTGCAAATACGCAACGATGGCAAGCGCGACCGGATGCGACGAGGTCGCTTCCGCCGCGATGATGGCTCCTTCAATGCGTGTGCGCGTGTCGGCGTCACAATCTTTCAGCCACGTCCAGGCGGTCACGCGCATGCGCCCTTCGGTCAGCGTGCCAGTTTTATCGAATACCACATGGGCCAAGCCATGAGGACGACCGAGTGCTTCGATGACCTCCGGATCACGCAAGATGATCCCACGGCCAGCAGCGCGCGCGGTGGCCATCGCTTGCACCAACGGCGTCGCCAATCCCAACGCACACGGACAGCTGACCAACACCACCGCCACCGCTTGATCAATACCGCGCGCCAGCGATCCGCCCAGCAACCACCAGCCGACGAAAACCCCAATCGCCACCAACGACACCACCGCCACAAACCAACCTTGCCAACGATCAACGTCCGCGACTAAACGCGTTGGACGATCGGCAGCGCGGCCGGCTTCACGAATCAAACCGCCCAGTCGCGTCGCGGAACCAACGGCAGCAACACTGATGCGTGCGCCATCATGCAAACACGTCGTACCCGCGAACACTGCGCCACCCGCAATCACCGGACGCGGACGCGATTCACCATTGAGCACCGCCGCGTCGACGCTGAACGTCGTCAATGCCGTGCCATCGCATGGCAAAACTTCGCCGCGCCCAACGACCACCACATCGCCAGTGCGTAACTGATCGCATGATACAGTTTCCTCCGCATTTTTACCGTCTGTTACGTCATTTCGTCGACGTGCGGTGCGTGGTAAAACCCCATCCAAAGTCGCCGCCTGCGCCCGAGCGCGTCGACGCGCAGCAAGTACGGCAAGGCGCCCGCCTAACAACAGCGCAATGAACATCGCTAACGCATCGACGTACAATTCGCGCGAACCGCGCAACAGATTCACCACGCTGGCAATAGTGCCAAGCGCAATGACCAACGTTGAGGTCAGATCGATGCTCGCTCGCCCCAAACGCAGCGCCGCAATGCCAGAGCGATACAGCGGCAGCGCGCTCCACAACAATGCCGGTGCAGCGATCATCAGCGAAGTGAGCGAAAACCACCGCGCGCCAGCATCGTCCAAATCACGGGTTAATTCACCGGCATAAAGATTCACCGATAAATGCATGCTGCCAACGGCTGACGCGGCGGCGACCGCAACGCGTAAAAGTAAGCGCCGAACTTCCGCCCGGCCTTGCGCATCATCATCAGCAAATGGCCGCACCGGATATCCCAGTCCAACCAAAATGGCCGCCTGCGCGGCGGGCGAACTGAGCGCTGGATCATAGATCACCGCTAAACGCGATTCACCAAACGCCAAACGTGCCTGTTTGACGCCATGATCGAGGGACGGCAGTTGCTCCAACAACCACAAGCATGCAGTGCAATGAATGCCATCAACAAACCAGGCGATCTCCGCCAAACCATCGCTGCGTTGGCGCACATGGCGTTCGATAAACGCCGGAGATGCATACGCCACCGTGCCTGCCGGATCGCCTGGACGACCGATCGGTTGCGTACGAAGACGATAATAATCCTGTAAACCGCAACCAAGAATCAGCGCATGCGCCGCACGACAGCCCTGGCAGCAAAATACGGTGGCTGCCGATGCATCTGCGGCGACCGGAATGCCGCAATGTGCGCAAGGAAGAGTGTCTGCATTGTCGCCCATGGTTCAGCCACAGTGTGCGCAAGCGACGCCATAATGCCGCGCGATCGTCGTGCCCAACACCACCGCACCTGATAAAGCGAGCGCGATGGGCGGCAGCCAGCGTCCCGCCCAGCCAGCCAACGCCGCACGCCAACGCGCCGGTGCGGCAAGTAATGCGAGCGGTGAAAATGCGGCACCAGCCAACGCGGGCGTAGTCAGCACCACCAGGCTCGCCATCAACAACGCTCCAGCCCATGGATCCGCCGTCGCCACCGCCAAGCCAACCGCCCAAAAAACAATTCCGCATGGCAACGCGGCCATGCCGATACCAAGCACCAACGCGCGAAATTGCGGCTGTTGTGGCGCGTGGGCATTCATCCACAAACCCAGCCGAGCAGAAAAAGGCAGACGGTCATCGACCGCCGTCAGAACTGGACGACGACGTAATTGCATGGCAGCGGCCAACAAAAAACTCAGCGCCAATACCACTCCCATAATTTCCGCGCCCAGTCGAACCCAACTGACAGCAGTCGCGCCAAGCCATCCCGCACAAAAACCAACGACGGCATACACCAACATGCGTCCGGACTGGTAAGCGCCCAGTCGCGTGGCAATGCTCAGACTGCGGCGTGCGGAACTGGACTCAGCCAATTCTGGCGCGTGCAAGCGCAGCCCCAGCATCAGTGGACCGCACATCCCTGCGCAGTGGGCCGAGGTCCAAAGCAAGCCCAGGCCCAAGCCATAGGCCAATAAATACCACCATGGAAGCGGGTCGGGCATGGCGGGCAGTGTGGTTGGCCGGAAGCCAGCTCAAGCACGAAAGCAACTATTCGGACATGAATATCCAGTTGCATTTTATTCAGACGCATTAGCTTGCCGACGGAGCACCGCGATGGGCATGTTGTTCGTCTTTACCAGCCTCGGAATGCTGCTGTTCATCGTTGCGGTGGCGGCCCTCATTTGGTCGATTCGCTCGGGACAACTCGACGACCTCGACACCCCCGCGATGCGACTCTTGGTCGATGACGCCGCGCCGTCGCAGCCGAAACCAACGCTGCCGCTTCAGCCGCCGCTTCAGCCGCCCATTGAAACCACCCTCCCCGCTCAACAGCCAGATGTCTCCGCGAACGACCAGCCTCCCAGGGCGCCATGAGCTCTCATCAGATCGAAACTCCCAGCGCCCTTGAGTCATTTGCCTATGACAACCGCATCGTCCGCGACTTCATCATCGCGACTTTGGTGTGGGGCGTGGTCGGCATGTTGGTGGGGGTGATCATCGCCGCTCAGCTGGCGTGGCCGATGTTCAACTTCGAATTGCCCTGGTTGACCTATGGCCGCATCCGTCCGCTGCACACCAATGCGGTGATCTTTGCTTTTGCTGGCAACGCTATTTTTGCGGGCATCTATTATTCGTCGCAGCGCTTGTTGAAAGCGCGCATGTTTCACGATGGGCTGTCACGCTTCCACTTCTGGGGCTGGCAGGCGATTATTGTCGCGGCAGCGATCACCTTGCCGTTGGGCATCACCACCAGCAAAGAATACGCTGAACTGGAATGGCCGATCGACATCGCCATCGCGCTGGTGTGGCTGGCCTTTGGCGCGAATTTAATCGGCACGATCTTTAAGCGTCGTGAACGCCATTTGTACGTCGCGCTGTGGTTCTACCTTGCGACGTTTTTAGCCGTGACGATGTTGCATGTGGTCAATTCGCTGGCGATGCCGGTAACGCTGACGCAGAGCTATTCAGTTTTTGCCGGTGCCCAGGACGCGCTGGTGCAGTGGTGGTATGGTCACAACGCGGTGGCGTTCTTCCTGACCACGCCGTTTTTGGGCTTGATGTACTATTTTCTGCCCAAGGCCTCTGGCCAACCGATCTACAGTTATCGCTTATCTATCGTGCACTTTTGGTCGTTGGTCTTCCTCTACATTTGGGCTGGTCCACATCATCTGCTGAATTCTGCGACTCCTGAATGGGCGCAAACGCTCGGCGTGGTTTTCAGCCTGATGCTGATTGCTCCATCGTGGGGCGGATTAGCCAATGGCTTTCTATCGCTGCGTGGGGCCTGGGGAAAAGTCCGCGTCGATCCGGTGCTGATGTTTTTTGTCGGAGCGATTTCTTTTTATGGCGTGGCAACTCTTGAAGGCTGCTTGTTGTCGCTGAGAGAAGTCAACGCGCTGGCGCACAACACCGAATGGACCATCGGTCACGTGCACGGCGCTGCGCTCGGCTGGAACGGCTTGCTGATTTTCGCCATGATCTATTGGCTGACGCCGCGCTTATGGCGGACCTCGCTGTGGTCAGTGCGTTTAGCGCATGTGCACTTTTGGATCGCCATCGTCGGCATTGTGCTCTACCTCTTGGCGATGTGGATATCAGGCGTCATGCAAGGCATGATGCAGTTGGCATTCGATGGCAACGGACGCCTGATGTACACCGATTGGATGCAGATCATTCGCGAGACCATTCCGTGGTACTGGGTACGTTTCGGCGGCGGAGCATTGTATTTGGTCGGCATGCTGCTGTGCGCCTTCAACATCTGGAAAACCGCACGCAGCGGTTCTTTCTTGGCTGAAGAAGCCGCGCAAGCACCGGCCTTGATGCCAGACACGGATCACCTGCCGATGATCAAAGACGCGCTGACGCAGCCGAACATGCGCTCACGCACATCGGCAATGCATGGTCTGGTCGAACGCTGGCCGCTGGCGCTGATCATTCTGAGTTCCATCGCGCTCAGCATCGGCGGACTCTGCCAAATTGTTCCCAGCTTGATTCAAGGCGCGGTGTCGCCGCCGATTGCCGGCGTGCGACCCTACACCGGCCTGGAACTGACCGGCCGCGACATCTACATCCGTGAGGGTTGCTCTGGTTGTCACACGCAAATGGTTCGCACCCTGCGTGCGGAAACCGAACGCTATCAGGGCGAATACACCCGCATGGGTGAGCATATTTACGACCGGCCTTTCTTGTGGGGTTCCAAACGCACCGGGCCAGATTTAGCGCGCGAAGGCGTCAGCCGTCCGGATGCGCTTTGGCACTACAACCATTTTGAAAATCCGCAGACCTGGGTGCCCGGCACCATTATGCCGGTCTATTCATGGCTGTGCCGCGACGACATGGATGTGAGCACGTTGTCACGCAAACTTGCCGTGCTGGCTGCGCCACCGCTCTTCACCCCCTACACCGCCAGCGAAATAACCAATGCGGTTGCTGAGGCCCGTGCTCAAGCAACGGTGATTGCCGACGAACTGCGAAAGCAGGAAAACTTGGCGAATAAACCCGACCTCGAAAAGAAAGAAGTGATTGCGCTGATCGCATATCTCAAACGCCTGGGACGCGATCTCAAAAATCCTTCACCTGCGCCCATCAGCGCAGCAGGACGCTAAACCATGCTCAAAGAAATCCTTTCCCCAACGGGCAGCATCCTGCCGCAGGTCGCTCTGCTGCTCTTTTTCGCCATCGCCATCCTGATTATCGTCTACATCGCCACCGATCGTCGACGTGATCATCGCAAGCGGATGGAAGCGATGCCGCTGGATGACGGCACGCTAGTAACCAAAGAGGTCGCAAGGGAAGCGGCTCAAGATCACGTCGAGAATCAGGTATGACGGACGTCCCACACCAGGATGGTCAGCGACCGTTCAATATACCGAAAAAAATCACCCACGACGGCATCGTCGAACTCGATAACGATCCGCCGCTGTGGTTGACGGCGACGTTCATTTTGTCGATCTTTTTTGGTGTTTGGTACGCGCTGAATTATCATTTGTCGGTCACCGCCAAACTGGGACCCGACGATTGGAAAAGCGAGATGGCAGCATTAGCAGAATTGCGTGCGTCAAAAGATACGGGGCCCTTGGACGAGGCGGCGATGCGCTCACTTTCCACGCTACCTGAGCGCATTGCCCGTGGCGCTGTGCTCTATGCGACCAATGAATGCGTGACATGTCACGGTGCCGATGGCACCAGTGACGCCATTAAAACTGGCCCGAATCTGCGCGATCGTTATTGGATTCATGGCAGCTCGATGGAGGCCATCGCCAACGTCATCCGTACGGGTGCAAGCGGCGGGGCAATGCCTGCCCAAGGTAGTAAATTGTCGAATCAGGATATTGCCAATCTCACGATCTTCTTGGTCAACTGGAATCGTCAGGGCGAAAAACCTGGCAAGGCCGTGAATACCGCCATCGAACTCGACACCCCCATAAAGTATTGACCATGAACCCCACCGCTCGCTCTCCGCGTTTTAATTTTTGGCCGTGGCTGCCGGTGTTTGTGATTGGCTCAGCAGCAATCGCCAACGGCGTCATCATCGTAGTCGCCAATCGCGTCAGTCCGCAAAAAGTCGAAGCTCAGGCCTACGCCGCCAGCGTGCATTTTGATGCGGATAAAACCGCCGCCGAAGCTTTCACCGCCAACGGACATCGACTGGCGATCACCTTTCCCGATCCCTCAAGCCTACGCCTGAGCATTGACGGAACTGCCGCAACCGGCAGCGGAGAAGTGCGGCTCTATCGCCCCGATGCGCCTTCGGCAGATCGCACGGTGAGCTGGAACGATGTCAGCAAACCCCTGATAATTCCGCTAACCCGTGAAGGCTTCTGGCGCATTGATCTGCGCCTAACCAGCAGTGACGGCAAAGCCCTCGCCGCCAGAACTGCGATCGACACCATATCCAAGAATATCCAATGATTTCACTCACCGCTGAACATGCACTCCGGGCCGTGGTTTTTCTCGCCGGCCATCCCGGCGGATGTTGTACGGTCGACTGCATCGCCCAGAACTCTGGCATCCCCGCCGGATCATTAGCCAAAGTCATGCAGCAACTCAGTCGTGCGGGATTAGTGAGTTCTCAGCGTGGGCCGCACGGCGGCTTCGTGCTGACGCGTTCGCCAGAAGTTTTGACCTTCATGGAAATCATTGCCGCCGTCGACGCGCCACGTCCCACCGGCAGACTCAACGCTATGCCGAGCGACGCGCTCAGCCGACGAC
>JANMYZ010000031.1:0-1888 GCA_031382605.1 Planctomycetota bacterium
CGGTCATTTGGCGGGCATGTTCTCCAACTGAGTGATCGATGAACGTTACGTTCCCATTTCTCAGCCCCGCCTGGCTGGCCGTCGCGGTCATCATTACCGTTGCCATCTCATTCGTTTTGCCACTGCGGTGGCGACGTGGGTGGCTGATGCTGGGCGCAGGAACGCTCAGCGCTTGCGTATGTGCCGCGCTGGGCTGGATACCCTGGTTCACGGATTTACATCTGACGGGTTACAGCATCGCCATGTTGGTGGGCTTCATCGCCGCGTACCTCGTCACGGTGCCCAGAGCGCGTGTCGTTGGCATTTCCGAACGCACCATCATGGATCTTTTCATGGTCGGTCTTATCGCTGGTTTAGTGGGTGCGCGCATCGGCGAAATCATTGAGCAATGGCCGGCCTTTGGCCGTGACGCTGCCGGCCAGCCGCTGTCGTGGGGAGATTTTCTCAGCAAAGCGGCGGATATCGATGGTGGCGGGATGGTCTGGTATGGCGCCGCAATTCTTGGCGGCGTGCTGATTGCGCTGGTCGCGTGGTATCGGCGCGTGCGCTTTCTTGAATTAGCAGATTTATTTCTGCCAGTAACCGTGCTTGGCCTCGGCCTTGGGCGAGTGGGCTGCTTCCTCAACGGCTGCTGCTATGGCCGCCCAACCACCATGCCGTGGGCTGTGCCTGGGACTGGTGGCGCCCATACGCATCCCACGCAACTCTACGAAACCACAGCCTGCTTCCTCTTATTCGCATTGGCGTGGTGGTGGTGGCGTCATCGTCGTTGGCAGGGCGAAATCGCCGCTCTCACTTTGCTCGGCTATGCCTTCTGGCGTTTTTTCAACGAAAGCCTACGCGGCGATACCGTCGCTAGTTCTTTCTTTGGTTGGACGGTAACGACCTCGCAGGCGGTCAGTCTCTATCTTATCCTGGGAGTATTCGCGCTGGTCGCAGGGGTCATTTATCGACGACTACGTTCGCCCGCCTTGGCAGAACTGGGACGACAAGTGCCCGGAAGCTGCCACCATCGTCCGTTAAAGCTCAGCGGGACAAACGTCGAGCAAAGCATCAACGTTTAATCAGGTACAGAAAAAATCTGGAGCGATTGACGACAAGCAAAAAATATGCGGTTTCAGCCGCTTTTTCGCACGGTTTCCTCGCGCGCTATCGAGCGCATGATAACCGTGTGCCCTCAAGCGTGAACCACGCCTTCATGCATGATTGACAAGTGAGGCATGATTCTAACATGCCGCGACCCCCAGGTTGGCGGGTTTTACCCAGTTTTACCCAGTTAGACTCAGAGGTTATCATGGATCTGCTCCAAAAAGTCTTCCAATCTTCCCTTCGCACTAAGCCGATCGGGGATTTTAAAGTCGGAGATACCGTCAACGTCCATACCAAAATCAAGGAAGGCGATAAAGAACGCATCCAGATCTTCAACGGCACGGTTATCTCGCGCCGTGGTGGACATGGCGAAATCAACGACTCATTCACCGTCCGCCGCATCGTTGCTGGCGAAGGCGTTGAGCGCGTATTCCCGGTTCACAGCCCACGCGTCGATAAAGTGGAAGTGACCCGTCGTGGTCAGGTTCGTCGCGCCAAGCTGTACTACCTGCGCGATCGCGTCGGTAAGGCCACCAAAGTGCGTGAACAACTGAACAACGATTCAGCCGAAGATTCGTCCAAGGCGTAAGTCTGTTGAGCTCGCCGACGCAATCGCGTCGGCGACCGCTTCGTCACAGCATGAAACAGAACACCAAGCAATTGCTTGGTGTTCTGTCGTTTAACCCTGAAAAACGCAGGCGAATCGTAAACCTAAAAACCGGCGATGGGATACAAACTTCCACCGCTATACCCCGTTGGGACACTTAAAGGCAAAGGCTTAAATCAAAATTGAGATGAT
>JANMYZ010000068.1:0-1916 GCA_031382605.1 Planctomycetota bacterium
AGCAGGATGTAGTCTTCGCCGATGCTCAGTTTTTCATCGATGGCGGAATAGCCGATGGCAGAGTTCCATTCTAAGGCCAATTCGCGTTCAGCGCCGGTCTGTTGCTCCCAAACAAAATTGGTGGCCCAGGCCCAACGCGAAGCAAGGTCATCGCTCAACAGCAATTTAAATTCAGCCGAATCAGGTCCGCTGGCGGCTTGGCTCCATTCACCGTACAGCGTTGGATTGCCCCAGATCACATCCCAATCGGCAAGTGCATAGCGCAATTCAAACTTGGTCTTATCCAGCTTATTGTCGCCTTTATTTCCTTCTTTTGCCCAGACTTGGTAGAGGTCGAGTTGGAAGCGATAACCAAGGCCCATTTCAACTTCGTACAATTGCTTGATTTCACTGACGGCATCGGGGTCAGCTTTCTTTTCATTCCGTGATGGGCTTGACATCACGAACCAATATTCGAACTCGACCTGACCTTCAGGAATAACATAGGACCGGACTTCGGACCAACGGCGAGCAGTCGACCAGCGTGGCTGACCGTAACTACCAACGTATTGATCGTCGCGCACGGTGGATGGCGCCTTGCCTTGCACGGTCAGCGACGGCAGTTCCCAAGAGTTGAGTGAAGGCGCACTCGCTTCATCCGGTTTACCAGAACCCACGGAAGGGGTGTTGGTGACGTCAGCGGCAAAAAGGCTGGTCGATAGCATGCCTGCACTCAGTGCAACGACGCTCACAAGTTGAAGGGTAGGTGAAAGGAGTCGAGTGGTCATGAAGGTTCCTGAGGTTAGGAATGGTGGACAGCCGAGTGCGGCGTTGGTGATAACCAAGTGATAGCGAGGTTTGTGCCAGCCAGGAGAAGCTGTTTTTTCGATCTTTGCACTTTCTTGCGACAGAAGATCAAATTCGTGTTTGCCCAATCGACAGATCGGCGATTTCAGCACTTCTGTGGCAATCCCAGACAGATGGCAAGCGATTGCAGCTCTTCACCCACAGGAAGTAGCTCATAGGCTTCCCCCAACATGGATCGCTCCGCTCGCATTGATCAGGCTCTGGCCAAGCGTAATTATTCGCCAATGTTACGGCAGCGTATTGAGCGTCTGCTTGATGGTGAAGAAGACCGCGCGCGCTTGCGCTGTTGCAATTCAGGCTGTTTCGTTTGTGTGCAAGAACTGCTAGCGATTCTAGAAGAAGTCGAAGGCACTTAGATGGACGTGGATGGACGCGGGGCTGGTGACAGCGTTGCCTAAGCCATCTTTCTTCTACTTCAATCTTATCGGTGCAGGCGCGTCGGACGATTTCCATCCCACTTCGTAGCCGTTCCACGATGGCACCCCGGTAAGATCGGTAGAAATGTCACGCTCTTCATCTTTGGGCAAGGCGCCAACCGCGAGATCGAACGACTTGATGATCTGGTTATCCTTGCCTTGCAGCGAGATGGTCACGACGACGTCGATCAGATCGCTACCAGTGCCGTTGCGCACGCGTGCCTTGAGCAACTTGCCTTCGACGCGCACCTTGGCGATTTCGACATCTTTAGCGCCCGTGAAGGCTCCAGGATCCATCGTCGTGGTGTCGTTGTTCAGACGAGTGGCGATGCTGATGGTGACAAAAGCGGGAATTTTGGGCGCGGTTATTCGTTGTTCTTTCACCAGCCCAGCGGCAACCACACCTTTTTCTGGAGCGAAGTCGAATGTGGCAACATCCTTGTCCATTTTATCTTTAAAATGAATGGTCTGCAAAACATCATGCCCGGCTTGGCCGCCGATGTTCCACAGTACATAGCTGATAGCGGCAGTACGTTTGGTCGCATCATAATCGAAATTTTGATTCAACACCACCAGGTATGACGAAGTTGCAAATTCGCTTACTTTGACCGGTGGCGTAAATCGATCCCACGCGAGATACATCTCTTTACCTTG
>JANMYZ010000082.1:0-5613 GCA_031382605.1 Planctomycetota bacterium
GTCGGCACATCTTTTAGGTAAGCGTTCAAAAGTGTCTCAATTTTTTGGTTCAGCGTCGTTTCGTGTGGGTTTCATTTCATTGCACAGCTAAAGAAGAAAAAAATCGAACAGGAGGCGCGGAGGTGCGGAGATTGGAGGAGGCGAAGATGTTTGAATGGTTCTTTTACTCCTCTTACCTCCGCGTCTCCGCGTCTCTTGTTCGATTTTCCTCCGCTTTGATGCGTCTCTCGAACTAAGAAAAGACCCACTCAGAACGCTGCAAAGCCAATTTTTTCGGCTCTGGTTCTCTGGTCCTCTGTGTTCAATTCATCGCGGTTTTTAGTTTTACTTCAGCAGGCCAAGCAACGCCTGCTCATACGCATCAACAATCGGCTTCGGTGCAAACTGTTCCGCGCGGGCGCGGGCGGCGCGGCGCATGGCTTGGTAGCGGGGTTCGTCTTGTAATAAATCGGCTGCCATGCTGCCCAGACAGTGGTCGACGCCTTCTGCGCAGAGCAGGCCAGTCACGCCGTCTTCGACGACTTCGGGCAGGCCGCCGGCGTGATAGCCCAACACCGGCACGCCGCAGGCCATCGCTTCTAACGCGGAAAGACCGAAGCTTTCGGAGCGTGATGGCAACAGGAACAGATCGCTGGCTTGCAGAATCGGCTCCGGCTTTTGTTGGCCGAGCAGACGGAGATCTTCGCGGATGCCGAATTCACGCGCTAAGTGTTCGGCCTTTGGTAATTCCGGGCCATCGCCGACCAACACCAAGACCGCTTTCATGCGTCGACGCAGAACCGCAAACGCGCCGATGACTTCTTCGATGCGTTTGACTGGGCGAAAATTTGAGACGTGGGTGATAACTTTGTAGCCTTCTGGTGCTAAGTTGGCGCGCCATGGTTGCGCGGGATCGGGTGTGAAGCGATCAAGTTCGACGAAATTGGGAATCGCTTTGATGCGTCCGGTAGGAACATGAAACCAGGTTTCCGTTTCGCGTGCCAGCCATTCGCTGGGTGTCGTTAGCAGATCTTGTTTCGCGATCGCAAAGCGGGTGATTTCATAAAACCCGCGTTCGCGTCCGACCAGGGTGATGTCCGTGCCGTGCAAGGTGCAGGCAAGTTTGACATCGCAGCGACCCTTGCCGCCTGGGCGTCCGCATTCGCGCAACACTTGCTGAGCCTGCCACGCCGCCGCTGCATGCGGAATAGCGTAGTGCGAATGAATGATCTCGACGCCGTGTTCCTCCACCACTTCGATCAGTTTATTGGTCAGATTCAGGGTGTAGGGCGGATGACGAAACAGCGGGTAATCACCGACATCAACCGCATGGAAACGCAGATTCGGCATGGGCCGATCCATGCGAAAAGGCAATTCGTAGGACACCACATGAACGTCATGCCCACGCTCAGCAAGGTGGATCGCCAGCTCAGTGGCGACTGCGCCGCTGCCGCCGTAGGTGGGATAACAAACTATCGCGAGTCGCATGCAGTGTCCTTAGTTACGGTGAACATACGAAACTCTAATCCCAGACCGGCGTAGCAACGAATGGAGCAGTGCTAACCACAGAGGGCACAGAGGGCACAGAGGAAAATCAAACTGCCTTTCTCTGTGCTCTCTGTGCCCTCTGTGGTTTAGCACTTCTCTTGCTTCCTTCATGTTTTTTCGTCGCCGGAACCAAAACGAAGACAACGAATGGAGCAGTGCTAACCACAGAGGGCACAGAGGGCACAGAGGAAAATCAAACGGCCTTTCTCTGTGCTCTCTGTGCCCTCTGTGGTTTAGCACTTCTCTTGCTTCCTAAATGGTGCAGCGCGCGACGGCACTCTTATGTGATTATTTTATCTCGCTGGCATCTGGCTTCGCCGCTGGCAGCAACGCGATTAATGCTGGTTGAATTTTCATGCCGGTGACCGGCGTCAACTTGCGCGTCCATGGCTGATAACCTTGACGTTCGATGCTGACGGTGACTTCTTTCCCAGGCAGGGGGAGGACTTGCGGCGTGGTGCCACGAAACGCGCCATCGATAAGAATGTCAGCCTGCGCCGGAACGGAATCAAAGGCCACGTCGATCAAATTGATCGCGTTAGGGACTTCTTGTTTGGGGATGTTGCGCAGATCTTGGTGCTCAGCGAGGTAGCTATTAACCAGCCCACACGCGGTGCTCAGCGCTTGCCAGGTGGCAAGACTTTCAGGTTCATTTGCTGGGCCGATAAATTTTCCGCTTCGTTTCACCGGGGCTTCGCCTTTGACTTGTCGGTTCAACACCACGCGACCGTCAATGTCGATGGCGCGGACTTCAATCACCGCGATTTGACGGTCGATGACGCCATGGACATCAGGGCTTCCGTCAATGCGACGGAACTCCATCACCTTGGTCAGCACCACCAAATGAGCGCCACCGGCAGCAGCGACGCGACCATGATCCCATTCGCTAGAGCCGGATTCCGGCAGGCTTTCGCCGACGCGACCATCAGCGTCCTTGCCCAAAAGATCGATACGATTGGCCATATTATGGGCGAATTCCAGCCGAGCATCGGGGTAGATGGAGGTTAACTCGCCCAGGGCAACCGGCGGAAAAAGCACGATTCGCCTGTTGCCACCAGCGTGATCAACCGTCACCGCTGCGGGTTTTGCCGCAGCATCTTGTGCGGTCCAACGATTGGCATCACGCATGCAGCCGGTGAAACCTGCGAGAGCGATGAGGGACAGCAGCACGGCTGAAAAAAAGTCGCGGTAGTTCATGGCGGCGGAGTATGTCGACCAGTCCCGACGCACCAGTGCAGGCTTGACCCATCACCACCGGTGATCAATCAGCCATCATCGCCGTGCTTAGCGAATAAAATAACGGCGTAACGATTCAGCGCATAAACCGCTGTACCACGGAGCTAGCGTCGTGCGTGGCTGCAACGTTGTCAGCATTAAGCCCTCCGCTTGTTTCGCCACGCAAACGCCGCGCGCATCCCAATGACCGCTGTCGACCCAGCGATCTGGTGCGGCGGTGTTGGATAATAAGAGCGGCGTCGCCCATTCGGCAGCACGGGCGCTGTATAAATTAGGAATGACCTCGGCCTTGGTGCCAGGATCGACATCAGGTCCAGCCATGTGTGCAATGGATAAAAAGGCATCGACTCCAGCCTGCGCTTGAGTGGCCCAGAGCGCGCTGAAACGGAGCTCATAACAAATGGTCAGGCCCAGCGTCCAACCGGCGACGGTGATGGTCGCAGGTTGTTGTTCGTCACCGGCAATAAAATATTTGGTATCGCCAGGAGTTAATGCGCGTTTGCGATAGCGCAGTGGAATCGGTCCGGCATTCACCACCAAGGCATCATTGCTGATCGTCTGAGTTTCACCGAACGGGCCAGCGGTGCCTAAGACCAGCACCACATTCGCACGACGCGCGGCTAATTCCAAAGCCTCTTCTTCATCGCCAACGCGGCACCAATCGATGCCATGTAAATGCTCGCGCACCGCACCGGGATAACCGACGAGTGAACATTCAGGCGTCAGTAAAATTTTCGCACCCGCCCGACCAGCAGCGATCACTGCCTGATGCAAATGTTCGGCGTTGGCGCCGATGTCATCGGTGGCCGTAAAAGCGAAGGTGGCAGCAAGGAGCGGTTCCATGCGGCGCTACGCGTTCCGGCAGGTTTGCTTCTGCGTGCCGAGCCCGGCGATGCTGAGTTCCATGACGTCGCCAGCTTTCAGATAGAATGGCGGCTTTTGTCCCATGCCGACGCCTGGTGGCGTGCCGGTAGTGATGACATCGCCAGCTTCCAGCGTCATAAACTGCGACAGATAATGCACGACGAACGGCACATCAAAAATCATGGTTTTGGTCGAACCATTTTGTCGCTGAATGCCATTGACGCTGAGCTTCATCGCCAAGTCGTTCGACGACGGGCATTCATCGCGCGTCAGCAACCACGGTCCGAGCGGATTAAAGGTGTCGCAACTTTTCCCTTTGGTCCACTGACCGCCGCGTTCGATTTGAAACTCACGTTCACTGACGTCATTGGAAACGCAGTAACCAGCGATGTGCGCAGCGGAATCAGCGGGCGAATCTAAATACCGAGCGGTGCGACCGATGATGACGCCGAGTTCGACCTCCCAATCGGTTTTCACCGATTTGCGGGGAATCAGCACGTCGTCATAAGGGCCGACCACGGTGTTGGTCGCTTTCAGAAAGACGATCGGTTCTTGCGGAATCGCCATGCCAGCTTCAGCGGCGTGATCGGCGTAATTCAAACCGATGCAAATCACTTTGCCTGGACGAGCAACCGGCGCGCCCCAACGCGCTTCTTTCGGCACCAACGGACAAGCAGCGAGCTCATCCACGGTGAGGCGCTGTAAACGCTCAATACCGCCCGCATCAAAAAAGACCTGATCGTAATCCACTGCGTAACGTGCGACATCGCGGCGTTGGCCCTGGGCATCGATGATGGCCGGGCGTTCTTGTGCAAAGGAACCAAAGCGAACGAGTTTCATGGGCAATCCTTGGGCGGGTCGGAAGTAGACGGAATCAGGTGCGCGCTGCAATGCGTTGGCAAGTGAACGGGACTCGTTCGGCACTGAACGCGACTTTACCAACCGAACAGAATATGCCGCTGGTGGCGTAACCCATGTGTCGTGAGGTACATTCGCAGCCATTCGCCAGCGAACGGCAAGGCTAGACGCCTGACGGATCGACGGTGTGATCCCGCCCGCTCAGTTTCTTTGCGCTCGCTTTTTTGCTTCGTTTTCCTTCGCCTTGTCCGCCTCACACCCAGCCCCCACCAAACCTTATGCCCACCGACCGCTACGATTCGCCACTGTGTTCTCGCTACGCTTCCAAGGATATGCAGCGATTGTTTTCTGACGACGTGAAGTTCAGCACCTGGCGCAAGCTGTGGTTGGAACTGGCGCGCGCAGAAAAAAGTTTAGGTCTGCCGATTACGCAGGGACAGCTTGATGAAATGTCGGCGCATCTGACCGACATCGATTACGTGATGGCAGCGGCAGAGGAAAAGAAGCGTCGCCACGACGTGATGGCCCACGTGCACACGTTCGGCGTCGCTTGTCCGAGCGCCGCGCCGATTATGCATTTGGGTGCGACCAGTTGTTATGTGACGGATAATACCGATCTGATCATCTTGCGTGATGCGCTGGGACTGATTACGGAAAAGCTCGCGCGCGTGATCGACCGCTTGGCGAAATTTGCTGATAAATACCGTTCGCTGCCGACGCTTGGTTTCACCCATTTTCAAGCAGCGCAGTTGACCACCGTCGGAAAACGCGCGTGCTTGTGGTTGCAAGATCTGCTGATGGATCTGCGAGCGCTGGAACGCGCACGCGGCGATCTGCGTTTTCGCGGAGTCAAAGGCACTACTGGCACGCAGGCGTCTTTTTTAACCCTGTTTCACGGTGATCACGCCAAGGTCGAGGAACTCGATTCGCTGGTGACCAAAGCATTCGGCTTCAAGAGCGCGTTCATCGTCACCGGCCAAACGTATTCACGCAAAGTCGACAGCGAAGTGTTGTCGGCTCTGGCCGGGCTTGGCGCCACCGCGCACAAATTGGCCACCGATCTGCGTTTGTTGGCGCATCTGAAAGAAGTCGAAGAACCACTTGAGAAAGACCAGATCGGGTCGTCGG
>JANMYZ010000112.1:0-1754 GCA_031382605.1 Planctomycetota bacterium
CAAAAAGTGTTCCGCTGTTTCGACATAACATCTTGTCTCTTCCTCTGGTGCTCTGGTGCTCTGTGTTCTATGGCTGCGTTTAGGGTCATGCCAGCTCCCGCCGGGAACGCAGCAGGACCACGATAAATAATGGCGCACCAATTAATCCGGTGATGACACCCAGCGGTAATTCTCCGACGGTTGGCAAGGCGCGCGCGAGGTTATCGCACAGCACCAGAAAAATGGCGCCGCCTAATGCCGATGCCGGAATAAGCCGACGATGCGTAACGCCGACCACTCCACGCATCACATGTGGTGCGATCAGCCCGACGAATACCGCTGCTCCGCCAAGCGCGACGGCGGCGGCGGTCAGCGTTGCCGTCCAGATTAACGTCCACCGACGAACCGTCACCACATCGACTCCCAGTGCGGCGGCTTCCGCTTCACCACTTAATAAAATATCGAGCGGTCGTCCCCAGGCCCACGCGGCGATGCCGCCGATGACGACCAATGGCGCGGCCAACGCGAGTTGCGCGGGTCCGGTTCCATCGACGCCACCCAGGCTGAGCCCTTGCAGCGCACGCATCAGTTCCCATTGATCACGACATAAACTGGTCAGCAATGACGCGGCGGATGCGCCTAATGCGGCGAGAAGAAATCCAACCACCAGCACGGTGGTGAGTCCACTCGCACGTTCTGCCAGCCACAATAATGCGGCGAGCGCGCTGGTGGCGCCAATTAAACAGCCAATCGGCAGCAATAATTCTTGCGGTATCCAGGTGGGTAAAACGGCTCCGGCCACGACCATCAGCACCAAGACCAATTGTCCGCCCAAAAGTGAAAATGCGGTGGTGCCAAGCAAATCGGGGCTGGCGAGGGGATTGCGAAATAATCCCTGCATCAGTACGCCGCCCATGCCGAGCGCAGCTCCGGCCAGCGCTGCGGCAGCGATCCGCCAGGCGCGTAATTCCAGAAACACCGCGCCAGCTTGCCCAGACAAATCGCCGCGCCCAAGGCAGAGCCCGAGCACGGCGACCGCGACCAGCGCACCGATCAATAAAGTCCATAACCACAGCGCACGCATGGGCGGGAGTCTGTCGCTCAGCATGCGCTGTGCATCTGTTTAGAAGCGCGCGGCAACACCGCCGTAGGCGGCACGGCGTGCGGTGGAATAGCCGGGCGAGATCTCATACAGCTCATCGGTGAGATTTTCGGCGCGGGCGTAGACCGTCCAATCCTTGGTGAATTCATAGCCGACGCTGGCGCTGAGCAGGGTGTAGGCATCCAGGGTTTGGCCGCCGGATAAACGCGACCACTGCCGTTCCAACCCAATCCGCAGCCACGCTTGATAGGCGCGCACGGTACCCGCCAGATTCAGCTTATGGTCAGGTAATTGCGCCAATCTTTTACCCGTGCCGTCGTCGCTGTGTTGATAGGTATAAACGGTGTCGAGCGAGAAAAATTCTTGTGACCAACCCAAGGCATTTTCGATACCACGAATTTGAGAGCTACTCGGCAGGTTAATGCTTTGATATGGAGGAACAGGAGCGAAGTCGATGGCGTTATGGTAGTCAGTGATGAACCACGTATTGGTCATCGATAATCCGGTTCCGTGAACGGTGATGGTTTGGCCAAGATCCGCGCTGGTAGAGGTCTGCGCTTGCAGATCCGGATTTCCACTTCCTGGCGCATATAATTCGTACAACGTTGGCGCGCGGAAGCCGCTGCCGAGCGAAGCGAATACTTTGTATTGCTGTTCCAACCAAAAAGTCGCC
>JANMYZ010000135.1:0-11013 GCA_031382605.1 Planctomycetota bacterium
TTTGGAGTCGGCAGCTTTGGATGAGTGAATAAAAGCAGGCGGCGTTGTGTCCTCCGCTTTCGCTGCCGATGAAGAGGTGATTTTTTCGGCCGACGGCGATGAGGCGTTGGACGTTTTCGGCGGGGTTGTTGTCGATGGGTAGGTCGCCGGTGTCGGCGTAGTGGGTGAGCTGTTCCCAGCGGGTCAGGCTGTACATGACGGCTTTGCCGAGTGGGCTGTCTGGGGTGGCGGGATTTTTTCCGTCCAGCGGTTTCCAGTCGTCGAGTCGTTGTTTGATTTTGGCGAGAACGTGGACGCTGTAATTTTGGCGCATGCGCATGCGCCATCGACAGGCGTCGTAATAATTCAGATTTTTATTTTCGCGCTGTTCTTTCGCACTTTTTTCAGCGGCGGCTAATTTCCCGATCAGGATGAGCATTTCATGACAACGCGGATCGGTGTGGCGGGCGTTGTAAAATCCGCGTCGCGCGTGCGACCAGCACAGCAGGCGCACGATGAGGTTGGCGGCGACGATGCGATCATATTGCGCTAGGGCGTCGGCCATTAAGAGGCCGTGATAATGGGCGAGCATGTCGCTGGGATGTCGCCCGGCGCGGTCTTCGGTGAATGAAAAGAGGACTTGCGGTAATTGGCCTCCGTCCGGTCCGTGGCCGAGGTAGCTCCAAAAGCGGATGATTTTGGTTTTCCCTTTTCCAGGGTCGAGCATGTTTTCGGGGATGTCATCGCTGTAGAGAAGGTTGCTCGCGAGCACCTGTTTTTCTAGGGCTTTGAGCACCGGACCGAGGAAGAAAGCAAATGCCGTCAGCCAGCCGCACATCGTCGATTTGGCGATCTCGCAGCCAAGGCGGGCGAAATCTTTGCTCTGGCGATGCAGCGGCAAATGCATGCCGAATTTCGCAAACACGATCTGAACCAACAAGGCGGTGGTGGGCAGACCGCCCATAATAATCTGCGGCGCTGGTGGTGCGGTGATCGTCGGAATAGTGCTGAGGGATCCGTCTGCCGCGTTGGGCAAACCATAGACGATCAGGTGTTCGACTTCGGCAATAAATTTGGGTTCGATGAAATGAATGCGCTCGTTGGTTTCTTCGCCGACGGGAACCAACACGCGGCCATCCGCCAACGTGCGCTGTTCGAGTGATAATTCACGCGCCGGAAGATGCACTCGCTCCATGGTATCAGGGATCGGCTTTTTCTTGGATTTGACGGCGCGCACTTCTTTCCCAGCAACGATGCCCATCGCCAACGGCGGAATCACCGTCACTGGACCAGCGGGCGCACCAGGAGTCACCTCGCCCAAATCAATGCGTTGCTGTTCGGGATGATCATAACTTTCACTGGAGCGACTAAAAATTCGCCGCGCCAATTGATCAATGCGGTACATCGCCGCTTCCAGTTGTTTCGTCAACAACGCGCTGTGCGCTTTCAATGCCGCGATGACCAGATCCTTTTCCGCCCGCACGGACGCGATGGTTTCAACCGCTGTCGTCACCGAAGAAGGATCTTTACTCACGCCGGAAACCATCTGGAGGAATCATATTTTCGCGAGCGTAAAATCCTGTTTTTGTCGATGTATTCGCATTTTGCATTAACGACTACCACTACGGACATACCACCATTTACGGCGACGAAAGAGCGACCGACGGATGCCGATATTGCGGCCGATACCGCGCCTCACGAATCTCAATGCCCTCCAACAACAACTGCAATTCTGCCGACGACAACTCCACCTGCGCCGCCTTCGCATCACCGCCCGCCTGCCAACGACCAGCCGCACCAAAATGCCCCGACGACAACCGTTTTGACAACACCCAAAAACCCGACCGATCGAACACCAAAATCTTCACCCGATTCACCGCCTTCCCCACAAACACAAACGCATCACCCGACAACGGATCCGCCGCGAACTCAGACCGCACCAAACCCGCCAACGAATCAAACGACTTCCGCATATCCGTCGCCCCACGCCGCAAAAAAATCCGCCGAGAAAAACCAAACGTCAACATACCGACGACGTTTCTGACGACGACAACGAAGAAGAAGAATTCGGCGCCAACGCCTGCACCACGCAGCGCAGCAAATGCGCATCGAAGCCCGAGCGAACCACCACCGACGCCGCACCGACCACCACCTCCAACACCGACGAACACGCCGGCGACGTCACCTCAACAAAACCAGACGCCTGCACCTCAACCGACTCGCGCCCACGCCAATAATGCAACACCCACGGACCAATCCCGCGCTGCTGACAAAACCCTCTCATATTTTGCCCAGTGTCGCGCGCACGCCACGCAGCGACCAACGCCAGCCCCTCGGCACGGCTCAAACGGATTTTTCGTGGAATTGCCGACATCGGACCCCCTGGAAGACCGACATTCTATGGGCCGGGGAATTGATTGCAGGGAGTAGGGGGATGAACGCTTACCAGCAACACGCGATTCCTGGGCGCTAACGGTTACTCTTTGCTCCTGCTTCCCGCGCCCCGGAGGGGCAACACGATAATAGCCCAGCACTTTAGTGCTGGGAAAAAAGCGCTTGTTTTGCTCAGTCCTGGAGGGACGGCTGAAACCTCCAGCGTTTCAATTTCAGCCGTCCTTCCAGGACTATGATCATCGTTAACGTTATTCCCGGCACTGAAAGTGCCGGGCTATTTCCGTGGCGTCCCGCTGGGACGCAAGAATTGGCTCATCCCTATATCCGGGAACGATTCCAACACGGATAATGATAATCATTGCTCATTTTCACAACGGTATGGGAAATTGTGGCTGAGGCACTGGTCGCAAAATAAAATCAAAAAACCGAAAAGCAGAAAGGAAAGTCATTCGACTTTCCTTTCTGCTTTTGCTAATGAATTTTCTGTGACTGATCGACGATCAATCACCGAACCGGTCGCATATTCAGGTCAACGTCTTGCGCTTGGTCGCGATCACCGCGATGAGGTCATTCCACGATTTGACGAACGAAGCCGCGCCATCGTCCTGGAGCTTGGTCGCCAGCGCGGCGATATCGACTCCGGCAGCGGCGAATGACGCCAACACGGTTTTGCTGTCGCCGCCGTTGGTCGCCAACGGAGCGCCAATCGCACCGTGATCGGCCAGCGCTTTCAGCGTCGCTTCGGGCATGGTGTTGACGGTGTACGGTGACGCGAGGCCGGTGATATAGAGTTGATCTGAAATCTTCGGATCTTTGGTGCCGGTGCTGGCCCACAGCAAACGCTGACGGCGACCACCGGCGTTGGAGATGCGTTCCCAGCGCGGTGAAGCCAGCAAGGTACGTGACGCCAGATACGTCTGCTGAGCAACGGCTAATGCCAGACGATTGTTCAGTGCTTCGGGCACTTTACCGACCACCGCCGCGTCCCAACGACTGACGAAAACCGAAGCCACTGAGGCGACATAGGGATTAAGGCCAGCGGCAATACGCCGTTCGATACCGCGCAGGTACGCTTCGGCGGCTGCCAGATAGTGTGCGGTCGAAAACAGCAGCGTCACGTTTATGGGAATCCCGGCAAAGATCGCTTCCTCAATCGCGGGCAAGCCTTCGGTCGTGCCTGGGATTTTAATAAACAAATTGGGGCGACCTGCGGCGGCAAACAATTGTTTCGCTGCGGCAATGGTCGAAGCCGTATCGTGCGCCAACAACGGCGACACTTCCAACGACACAAAGCCATCAACGCCATTCGTGCGCGTATGCAATTCGCGGAAAATATCAGCGGCGGCGGTCAAATCGGCCAAGGCCAATTTGAAAAACAGCGCTTCATCGGTGAGCTTGCTACCCGCTAACGCTTTGATTTCTGGATCATAGGCCGAGCTCTTCGTCACCGCTTGATTGAAGATCGTTGGATTCGAAGTCAGACCCGTCACCGACCACTCGTCGATATAGCGCCGGAGCGTGCCGCTGCTGAGCAGATCGCGGGTGATATTATCGAGCCAAATACTCTGGCCGAGATCGTGCAGGACTTTGGTAGCGTTCATCAGAAACTCCTAGAAAGCAAAAAAGGGGAAAGAGAGGAAAGAGAGGAAAGAGAGGAGAGGAAAACCGAGTCGATAGCCATGGAGACAGCAATCGACCGCAGACAAGATAAACGATAAATCGCACGTTCACAAGCAGCGCTAGAGAGGCCACTCCGAAAAAACCGATGTTTGCCCGATCTTTAATACGCTCTTCGTCGGCTATTTACCCATCGAATCGCCACTGCGCCCGGCTGTCACGCGTCAGCGGAAGATTGAGCAGACTCGCGCGAATCATCTCGATCGGCATTTCGCCACAGCGCAAAACGGCGTCGTTGAACTGCTTCACCGTCATGCCGCTGGCAATCATCTCCTTCGCTAAGGCACGCAACTGTAAGCCGCCGATCATGTAACCGCATTGGTAGAGCGGAGAATAATCGCCGGCAATAAAACGTCGGACTTCGCTGGTTGCGCCCAGGCGTTCATGGCCAACGCGATCAACCAAAAAGTCGACCATTTGTGGCGGAGTCATTTGCTCCAGATGGAATTTCAAACTGACGATGATGCGCGCCGCCCGATGCATGCGCCAAAACAGCATGCCGATCTGATCTTCAGGTGAGCGTGCATAGCCCAAATCCCACAATGCCATTTCCCAATACAGCGCCCAGCCTTCGACCAAGAAGGGCGTGGAGAAGGTCTCACGATAGGTACGGAATCGATGTGCATGGAACCTTTGCAGATGATGACCGGGGATTAATTCATGCGCGGTAGTCAAACGAGAAAAATGCAGGTTATTTCCCCGCATGGTCATGATCTTATCAGCATGGCTCATGTCATCTCTGGCGTAGGCCACCAAAATGTGCATGTCATTATAAGCAACGTACGGCGTGTGCCGTTGATCTTCCGTTGAGATCATCTCAATACGCCAGGTTTCTTCGCACAGCGGCGGAACCGTAACCAAATCACGCTGTTTCAAGAAGGCGATCGCTTCAGTCGCTTGCTCTGCAATGTAGGATTCTTGTTTACCTGGTGGCACATAGTGACTCTTCACTTTGGCCAAAGCGGCATGCCAATCATCGCCCAGTTTCATCGCGTTCGCCGCTTCTTTCATGCGCGCTTCACACCAGGCGAATTCACGTTCGCCAATCGTCAAGAGTTCCTGAGCGGTGTACGGTAAATATTCGAGTGCGAGGTCGCGAGTCAGGCCGCCAGCGCCCAGCGCTTCGCCAAGCAAAGGGTCTTCCTTCTGCCCTTTCACTCCGGCAATTTCTTCACGCAAGAATTTCGCGTAGTCATCCAACGCCTTGTCGATTTCTTCATAGGGCGCCTTCATCCACCAATTAAATTCTGGTTGGGAACCGGCGTACGATTCGTGCCACGATTTCAAACCCTGGCGAATGCCGTTGCTGGTTCGTGCTGCACGAAGAGCGAGCAATGGTGTGAGCACCAACGGCAATGGATTCACTTCACCGACAACTGCCGACCCGCCTGATTCTTTGCCTAGTTCCTTACTTGGTTCCTTGCCGGAATCCTTGACAGAGTCTTTACCAACGGCCTTACGACCCAGTTCTAAGCGCGTCCGTAATTGACGTATTTGCTCTGGAATAACTGCCAAATCCTTAGCCGCAGCAGCGAAGTCGAGCGGCTTCACCCGCCAGCGAGCCAGCTCCAACGCTTCAACGGTGGATGCAAACGGCAGCAATTCGGCGATCTGATCCAAGCGCTTACGATCTTGGCCGAGCTTCGCGCGTTCGTATTCCACCTGTTCACGCAACAACAACCAATCGATTCGTCCGGCTTGGCTCAGCGCCGAAAAATCCGTTGCGGCCAAAGTTTCTTGCCACTCCGCGTACAACTTGTCCATCCGCTGCTGACGCACGCTGGACCAAGATAGTTCGTAAAATTGCGCCACGCTGCGCCGTTCGATTTCGTACAAGCGCACACTGTCAGAAAACTCCGCTTCACCGGCGGTCGCCGCAGTAACCGTCGTCATGGCCAAAAAAAAGGCCGCGATGGGAACGATCCTCAAGACAGCAGCAGTGACGGTTCGAGCGCAAGGATTCATCGCATTTTTTCCCATGGCAGAGTGGAATGAGGTCAACGTATGGGTTGTTCTTCTACGCGGCTCTGCCGAACCATCTAGCCCCGGATTGCGCGAACCCCATTACTGATGACCGCCGCCAGATACGCCCGTAATGCTTGGCTCTTAGCGACATCAAATATAGCCTGTAAGAGTATGAAGAAAGCGGTCCGTCAGTTCTCGTCCGCTGTTCGCCAGTTCTTAACCACGAAAGCCGCACATGTTGCCACCGCGAATCGCTCTCATCCTGATGCTGTTCAGCTGTGCGTTTTCTTGGTCACACGCCGGTGAACAACCGTTACCAAAGAACGCCACTGAGCCGCAACGATCAGCACCCACCACATTTTATGTCAGTCAATCGTCTGGCGATGACCATTGGTCTGGCGATGCCGCAAAGCCTGAAGGCGGTCGCGGTCCGTGGAAAACCCTGGCCAAGGCCTCTGCCCAGTACATCCCAGGCGACCGCATCCTGCTGAAATGTGGCGATACTTGGGACGAAGAACTATCACCAAAAGGAAGCGGCACGCCGGAAAAACCGATCACCATCGGGTCCTATGGCGAAGGCGCGAAACCCATCATTGATCGCAGAGACGAGCGCAAAGATTTATTTGGCATTCGTCTGACTGATCAGGAAGGCTTTAAGATCGTTGGCATTGAATTCAGCAAATGCATGACCGGAATCTATGCCGACTATTCGGTTGGATCACCGACGCGAAAATTTCTCTGGATCGAAGATTGCTATTTTCACGACTCGCTGATGTACCAACATTACGAAGACTATCCGAAGCGAAAAATTGGCCTCGGCATTTGCCTGTTTTCTTACGAGACGAAAAATAACATCGTCATGAAAGACGTGACGGTCAAAAACTGCGTCTTCCGCCGACTGGCTTCCGGCATTTGGACTAACAGTCCCGACAACTTTAATAAAAAAGCAGGCAATATCTATAATTTCGCCGGATTCACTTTTGAGCACTGTCTTTTTGAAGAAGGCTATCAGTGGCAGCTCGGCATGCGTGGGGTTGATGGCGGAACCGTGCGCAATTGCGTCACGCTTGATATCGGACGAAACTTTCGCTCATTCAATGGCGTTGCCGGGGCAATGTTTGCTCGCTGCAAGAATTGGTTGTTTGAAGACAGCGAATGGGGATTTATTTCCATCGGTCTTGGCAGTGGCGACGGCGAAGCCTTCGACTTCGAATCGAATTGCGACCACATGACCATGCGTCGGTGCCTCTTCCATGATACTGACGGCCCTGGTTTTCTGCTGTGTTGCTATGCTTCTGGGCCAGAGCCAGAGACGGACATCCACATGGAAAGCTGCGTCCTCAATGGCAAGGCCAGTCGCCCCAATGGCCTGCCCAGATGTGAAATCCTCAACACCACCGACTGGAATGAATGCACTTGGAAAGACTGCCGATTCTATCTCTCAAAAGGCGTGACGCTGATGAAAGTAATGGATCCTGAGAAAGACAAACGATCTTCATTCATCAATTGCTTGCTCAAAGATTTGAGCGCCGCATGCAGCACTCCGAGACTCGTTGCCAAGGTCAGCGCCTCGACGGAAACCAAAGGCCAAACGGCCGCCAAGGTTGCCGATGGCGACGCTGCCACCGTATGGAAAGCCACCGCCGCAGAAAACCAATGGGTTCAACTTGAGTTCAGCAAAGCGACCATGATCACCGAATTCAGAATCAAAGAAGACGCAGCGTCTTCCGTTGCCCGCTACGTCATCGAATGCTGGGACGATAAAGAGTCAAAGTGGTTTGGTTGCTTCAATGGCACCACCATCGGTGCCGATTTTGTCGCGCCGATCGTTGGTCGAAGCACTAAAAAAGCGCGGCTGAAGATCATCCGAACCACCAAAGAGAATCCGGCGATCCGATCATTCGAAGCCTATAGTGATCTCACCGGTGAAGTCTTTCAGGTCCCGAGAGGTAGCGTGCCGCCTGAGCGAGTCGGAAAGTAAGCTAACAGAACAGCGAATTTAGCCTTTTTCGTCTTCCGGAAGATCTGCCTCTTCCGGAACATCTGCGCCTTCCGCAAGGCCCTCACTTGATCCTTCGTTGGCCGCTTGGTTCGCCGCTTGGTTCGCCGCCTTCGCTGACTTTTTGGAACGACGACGCTGCAACCGCTCTGACATTTTAAGATACGTCAGGAGCTTCTCCATGGTCTCCTTGCCAATGCCTTTCAGTGCACTGCTCGGATTATTGAAATCGGTGATCAGTGCCTCTGCGAGTTCAATCGCGGCGACGGCACGCATTTCATCAACTGGTTTCATACATCATTCGTGGGAGATGAGGAAGTAAGCGGTTCGATTGGAGGACGCTCCGGTCCAATCATCTACGTCGGCGCAACGCTATCGCCCTCACCCGATCACGCCACCGTCCATCGTTATGACGCCAGACAGAAACCGCGCCTTACTGCTGACTCTCTGGGCTGACCGTCACCTGATGCGACGGTGCGATTCGTCAATGGCGCGCGCTATTTCGCACTATTTTCCGCTATTTCCCGCTGCTCTTCACATCACTGGTCCCGCTAACGCCCAGTTCTTTAAGCAAACGCGGCGCGGGATTGATCTGCTCCATAAACCACAGCATGTAACGGACGTCGACGCCGATGGCGCGATTGACCTTGCTGTCATAAACCCAGTTTGCACTCACGCCTTCCCAGGTGCCGTCGAAGACTAGGCCGACGAGTTCGCCTTTGCCATTCATCACCGCTGATCCGGAATTTCCGCCGGTGATATCCAAGTCGGTCAAGAAATTCACCGGGAGCGTGCCGAGTGCCGCGTCGGCGTAAACGCCGTAACGCTTCGCTTTCACCGCCTCAAGAACATCCTTTGGCGCATTGAACGGTTCTTCGCTGGTCGCTTTGGCCGCCATGCCCTCAGCGGTGGTGAAGGGGAAATATTGCACGCCATCACGCGGCTGATAGCCAACCACGTGTCCATAGGTGATGCGTAAACTGGCGTTGGCATCGGGATAAACGTGACCACCCGTGCTGCGGCGGAAATCCTGAACACCAGCTAAATAGATTGGACGATAGCGAGAAAATGCGCCCGCAGCAGCGTTGCTGTCTTCTTCCATTTTCAGCAATGTCGGCATCACCGTCATGGCAAACTTCATCATGGTGTCGCTACTGGCTTCAAATTCTGCGCGGTCTTTTTTCAACCACGCCACGCGCTGATCCAGTTTGCCGATCTGAGTTCCGGCATAAAGCGCATCAAGAGCGCGATTGAGGGCATCTGCGTTATCACCACCGATCCAGGCATCGACGGCGGCAACGCGTTGAGCGGCTGGCAATTTTTGATACTGACCAAGCCAGTACGCCAACAGTTGTTTTTCCATGATCGGGTCAAAACGCTTTTGCAATTCGCCAAGTCCACCTTCGATGCGCGGTAAATCACGTTGCTGATATCCGGGAACACGCTCGGCGTCGGGCTTTGCTTGCTCAATCGCAAGGCGATACAAGCCACGCGCAGCGCCCACCGATCCAAGATTACTTATCTGACTGATGAGCAAATCGCGCTCACGCGTTGCCTTTGCTCGCTCAATAAATCCCAGCAATTTCGCATGTGCATCCAGCGCCAGGGCTCCCGCTTCGCCACGCGTTGCTAACCATTTCAGCACTGCTTGTTCATCCTGATGTTTGCGCTCACCAGCATGGCTACGGGCAAAGCCCTCCAATTGTCCGGCAAAATTCTTCAGGGTGTTTTCCCAACCACGCACGGTGTTGGCATACTTGATGGCGATATCGGGATTGGTCTTTCCCGTTTCTTGAACCAACGCCGTTACCTTTTGATAATGGTTGCCAATCGTCGGATAGCTCCACGTCGACGTGTTATCAAATTCCGCCGCCAAAGCATAGCGATTGGTGCTGCCTGGGTAACCCGCCACCATCACGTAATCACCAACTTTGAGCGGCGCGCTCGCCACCTTCAGCCACTGCTTTGGCTGATACGGAACGTTGTCCGGCGAGTAAGCAGCAGGCTTGCCGTCTTTACCAACATAGGCCCGGATCAGGCTGAAATCACCGGTATGGCGCGGCCACATCCAATTATCGACTTCACCGCCAAAGCTGCCGACACTGTCTGGCGGAGCATACACCAAGCGCACATCTTTGATCTCAAGCTGTTTGAACAGGCGATACTGAAGTCCGCCAAAAAAACTATAGATGCGACAGAACATTCCCGGTTCAACTTCACCTGCCGCAACGATGGTTTTTTGTGCGGCTTCGATTGCTTTTTGACGCGCTAAACCATCCATCTCGGGTTTGACTTGTGCCAGCACCTGCGCGGTCACATCAGTGATGCTTTCCAAAACAAAGATGCGGGAATTCGGACCCGCCGGCAGTTCATCGGCAAACCCAGCGGCGCTGAAGCCATCGCGAATTAAGTTACGCTGCGGCGAAGAATTGAGCTGAATTGCTCCATAGGCGCAATGATGATTGGTCGCCACCAAGCCTTGCGCTGACACGAACGACGCGCTGCAACCGCCGAGCGAAACGATCGCCCCCATCGGCTGGCCATTCAGATCGGCCAGTTGTTTGGCATCTATTTCAAGCCCCGCCTTCTTCAGTTCGCTGGCAATCTCTGGCAGTTGCTGCGGCACCCACATGCCTTCGGCGGCTTGAACGGTAAGAAGGAGGGAGCTGACGAGAGTGAGGGCCAGATGACGCATGGGATTCCTTTTATTGAGCCCAGATGAACACGGTGAAAGCCGTAATGTGCGAGCATTAAAATCAATCAGGGATTACTGGGTCTGTCATGATCGTCTTGCGACCAAACGACAGATCCCAGGTCTGCATCCACCTCTCCAGTGCATTCTATTCGATATTTTTATTCAACTTCTTGATCATCGGTGTCAACGCCAACGCCACGAGACCCGCAGCAAATGATGCGAAAACGAACACCAAATAGAAGTCAGCTTGGCCACCAAGTTTGAACCACGGGTACCAAGGGAGCTGGACGGTGCCATTTTCAAT
>JANMYZ010000148.1:0-1860 GCA_031382605.1 Planctomycetota bacterium
GCCACGCTGGCTGCGGCCAGCATCATTTGACGCGCGATGAAGGGTTTTGCTCCAGGCATAATGGTGTTGGCGATGACGCTGCCGTTGGACTCGGCGTCCTCGACTTCCTGCGCGCGTTCTTGAACGCGCCGCTCGCCGTCATGGAATTTCGACATGGATATTTCCAGTTTTTTATATGGAACAAAGCCCACACGAAACGTGGCGTCGTGTGGGATGAATTTCATGCCACACGACGCCATGCACATCAGAACGTGAGAACGCGGAAGCCCTTGGTCGTGAGCGTCGCCAAACTTGGCAAGCCACTGGTTCCTGGGACGGCGTTGTCGGTGATCAGATCGAAGCCGGATTGTACGGCACCGTCACGAGCACCGAATACATCGGCACAGCCACACGATACGCCGGCTACTAAATCACGGACTTGCTGAAACAACGCATTCAGCGGGTGCGTTGTCACGCTCAATACCGCTGGCCAACGCGTTCCTGTTCCTTGAAAGATGATGCTGACTTCAACGCCGGTTTGGCGGAATTCATAGGCGGCAGCAAGCGCATTGAACACGCGGCCGAGCGCTTCATCGCCAGCCTTGGGATCACTGAGCACCAGCAGCGCAATTTTCGTCGCCACCGGAGTTGTCACTGACGTGGAGGAAGAATCGACAACACCAGAATTCGTTGAGCAAGATGACATGGGATACTCCAAAAGCCTACGATACGATGATCGAGGCAGGGTGACGTGATCCGCGACATGCTGATCACGGAAAGAAACTCAAAACCGAAATGAATTACTGGCGATCAATCAGCGGTCGCCGTTACCAGAAGATGGGATATTTCCCGCGCAGCGTTGCGCGGTGCCACAGCAACGCGCAGACCACGATAACGACTGCGCCAATCGCCGTTGGAGAGCACAAGAACGACCACGGTGCGTGCAGCAGAAAGACGATCACGGGATTGCTGCCGGCCGGTGGATGTACCACTCGCAGCGCCATCATCGCTGCGATGGCAATCCCCGTCGCCAATGCCAAACACCACGGACCATCACCGACCACATCCAGAATCAGCAGTCCAATGGCGGAAGCCAACAGATGCCCGCCGATGACCGAACGCGGCTGCGAAAACGGAGATTCCGGATAGCCAAAAACTAGGACGCAGGTCGCGCCGAACGAGCCGAGGATCAGTGGAATGCCGCTGACGTCCGCCAACAAGCCAACGATCAGCAGCGCAATGATTCCACCTGCTCCGGCGCGCAGTACCCGTCCTATGGGCGCACGCGGCGGAAGAATTCCACCGCCGCGCCATGGTTCAATAAAGCGCGCGAACGGCATGGAAACTCCTTGCTCTCAAAGGTGGTGACGCGCCCGTTGCGCAAACCACGTTGTGCAAACCACGTTGTGCGACGGGCGCGTCTGCTCGGTCACTTCGCCGTCGCTGCCAGGGCCGGAGCCGCCGGAAAGTCGATCGTGGTCTGAGCCACATTGTTGATGTAGTTGGTCAACACGTTGAGCGCGACGTGAGCGACGACTTCGATAATCGCTGCTTGATCAAGGCCGGCCTTGCGCGCTTCAGCGATATCGGCGTCCGAAATTTTGCCGCGTGCCTGAACCACCGCGCGTCCGAGCACCAGCGTGGCATTGGCGAACGCGTCGTGCGAGGTCCCCAAGCGTGCGCGCTGCGACTCGGCCGCATCAAGTCCGGCATGTTTGCCCAACAGCGTGTGCGCCGCGAGGCAGTAGTCGCAGCTGTTGGCTTCTGCGACCAGCAGCGCCAGACGTTCGCGCACGGCAGCGGGCAACACGCCAGTACCGAGCGCGCCATTGAGCGATAGGTAGCCCTGTAAGGCGGCCGGGCTATTGCCGAGCACCTGCA
>JANMYZ010000170.1:0-3759 GCA_031382605.1 Planctomycetota bacterium
ATCGTCCTCGCGGTTGGCGCGACGGGCGATCGGTTCCTTAAATGCTTTCATAAACCAACCGAGATCTGCCAGTCGCGTGCGCCAAAGGCCCACTTTGACCGCGTCTTTGGCCATCGCTGCAATTTCGGCGTCGCTTGGCAACACCGGAGTTCCGTCGCTCAGATATTTCTTCGGATACACCGACACCCACCGACGCGCCACCTCGACCGCGCTCCACGTGTGCGGAGTCGCCACATTCATCCGCACGATCACATGCACATGATTGCTCATCACCGCATAACCCGCCACTTCGGCAGCAAAACACTTCGATAAATACTGCAACCGCTCTTCCAACCACGCCTTGCGATGCTCGAACCGATCACCCGCCAAAAACGCGCGCCGCACGCAACGAGACGTGCAATGCACCCACGTCGGCACGGTGCGGTCAATGATCCGGCGACGTGCGGTGGTCATGGGCGGGGAGAGTGATGAGGAATGGGAGGTGTCAATATGGTAAATGCCTGTCCTTTGATTTTCAAAAAAGTGGATGTCCTTTATTGACTCCCTTAGTTATCCTTTTAATTTTTGCCGTATTCTTACGGGGTATTTTCTGGGACTATACGAGTGTAAGCGTGCCACGTTCTCGGCGGGTCAGAAATGATATTTATCAATCCATTCATGGGACGAGATGCATCGGCTGGGGTAACCGTCATTTCGTAAGTATTTTTGTTAAGTCCTGACTTAACTGTGACGCTAAAATTTTCGTTCTCAGAATGAGCGCTCAGTATGCGATAAGGTGAATCATCGGGTATGGTGATGTTTACTACTTTAGAGCTGAGAGCAGACCCTACGCGCCAATCAGCGAAAGCGGTCGACAGAGAAGGCCCTGATGGGAGGAAGGCTCTAATAGTGAGTTTAGTGAGCTCGGTTTTTCCCTGCTCCTTACTCGATATGGTGCTTACCTGAATGGTTTTGGTCTGAACGCCAACACGGTCTCCAATCGCGAATGTTACTTCGATAGTACCACGTTCACTTTGCTGATAGGTTAGCTTGTCAAGTTGTACGGTTGTACAGCCGCAGGAGGTCATGGTCGACAAAATGGTAATTGGAAAGCCGCTGTTGTTTACAAAAGGAAATGATGCGACGACCTGGGTTTCACTTGGACCCGGATGCCGTTCGACTAGCGGTAACGAAAAGTCCAGTTGCGCAGCATGGCCAATGCCAGTGAGAATGAGTAAACTGAAAGCTACGGCACACACGTTTAGAAATAAACGCCCTTTTATTACCAAGCCCATTAAACTTTTCTTAAACATCGGGGATCACTTAGTAAGTGCTTCGTTGATTGCCTCTGCCTGACGTCGCATTTCATCTCTTAGACGAACGAGTTCATCTTTACCTGGGGAATATGTCGGAAATGCAACGCGTAGTCGTTGCGCTGCATCAAGAAGACCAAATTTAAAAGCATTCGTATAACAAGCATTTAGTAAAACCTCGGGCACCTTTGGCGCGGGATCAAACTGATGATTTTTTTTCAACTCAATCCATCGATCAATGACATCGCTAAGGGTTTTCTTTCCATACACAGAGCCAATTCGCTCTACATATGTAGCGACGGAGACTTCCCCAGTATATGGTATGATAACACCCTCCAGATACTCTACGAGATTCTGATCGAAACGTCGTATTTGCGGGTTGTCTTGTGGAGATAGCTTCGTCCGACTCGACGTGTCGAGAAATGAACCTGACATGAATGGATATTCCTGAAGGAACGTCCGAACTTGAGTATTGCCAGGAAAATTATTACCCAGCTCTTTTAATAGGGCCACACTATCCGGGCTCCAATTTTCTCCGTGAGCGTAGATTCGCTCTACTGTCTGAGACATTCGCTCGACAAGGTAGAAAATCCTATATTTTGCCAATTCCGGTCTATTCCAATGTTGTTGGTTACTCCAAAGACGACCTAACGAGGACACGGACATTCCGCTTAGCCTTGTGTAGTGATACAACATATCTGTATTACCGGTCGCAAGGTAATATAGCGTAGCTATATCTGAGATGTGCGCGCCATCCGTGGCGAAAATGTCGCCTGGATATCTTACATTTACTCCCTTTTGGTTGACTAGCTCTTTACGGAAATAAACATGAATTAACTCGCTCGCTTGAGCTAGCTTCTTCACTTCCCCACTGGTCACTAGCTTTGCTAACACCAGCTCTTCTGAGCTAAGGCGAACAGGATTGTCTCCAATATATTTTTTCACGTCATCTAGTTGCGAACTTGCATATTGCTGCTGATCCGGGGAAAAATCCTGTTCAACGGCCAGTGCCGATTGCCACGCCATAACGACTGTAATAAGTAGCGTAGTTCGAAAGGATGAAAATCTCATTAAGGGCACCTTTTCTCCGTCGTTTGATGGTACGTTTCGCCAGAGGGGCCTCCTACGTCTCTTGCCACAAATGACTTGTCCGGATCAGGCACGTACTGATCACCCCTAGTTCTTTTAGATGACACCTGCAGCCTTTCTTGAAACTTTATTATTTTTTGATAGTGCCCATATCGCCAATAATATGGCGCAGCTCCAGGCCCAGTAGCCATAGTATGCGTCGTCTCCGTTTCCCACCCACCCTCCACGGTGACGGTTACTTTAACGCTTGCGAAAGGCAGCTCTACCCCTCCCTCTCCTGCAACTGATGCACTTGCATGCCATGCGGTTGACTGTGAGGTTGTATGAACAAAAGTTGATCCGCCCTCTGCCAGCGCACCAATTATCTTCCATTCGTATTTTGCGGGAAGGTACGCGTACAGCGCTTCGTAATATGTTACTCCAGACCCAAAACGATCAGGCACTGTCATATAAGTCGCTGTTTCGTGCCCAGGATTTGAACCCGCATCGGGAAGCGGAAGGCCATCAACTGGAAGCCAAGTCCCGGAGGCAGCAACGGTGTAGTCGGCTGTTAAACTTGAAACAGAACCTCGACACGTGAGCTTAGCCGTGGCACTAAAACTTCCGACGGTAGCTGTTCCAGGATAGGATACTTCCACTTCGCTTTCATGACCGACAGGGTTAGTGACAATCACAAAATCATCTCGTGACATCTGCTCGCCCTGGCAGTGTGTGCACTTTGATGGTTTACAATTAAACTGCACCAGAGTCGGGCACGGTTTTTCTGGGTTTGTATGAGTCAACGCATGTATGACGGAATGAAAGAAGATAAAAAGAAAGGCAGTAATGATGATTTTTTGCATGGCTGGTCTCTATGTTTTTTTGGTTTATTGTTGATTGACAATCAGGACTCACGTTGTCGTCATGGAGAAACGGCGACGCCGTTTTGATAAACAATCCAGCCATGGCACACATTCGAATTCAAGCCAGGAGCACACAGCAGCTTGTATTGATAAGTCCCTCCGTTTCCTGTGGACAAAAAAGTGTTGCTCGTTGCCCAGCGAACAGTGCTCGAATCATCGAACGTCACTCCAGATACTGTTGTTATTATCTTTAAATCTAAGCCAACGATCAACGGATCCATCAACAAACTGGCGCGACATAACAGCGATCCATCCGGATAAACCTGCTCCACAGCGATTACTTTTTGCGAATCACTCGTCAAGGTAAACGGTCTCACCACCCTCCCCACCAATATCGCCCCATTCTCCCCATTAATCCTCCCCACCAACCGCACCGACCAATTCCACGTCGGCTTGATCGTCAGCCGCACTTGCGTCGCTGGCGCACTCGCGACGGCAACGGGAGCGACTTGCATCCACGGATCGCTTGCCGACCA
>JANMYZ010000280.1:0-2634 GCA_031382605.1 Planctomycetota bacterium
CCAGCCGCCTATAAAATCCCCCGCAATAAAATGCCCCACCCCACCGACGGCCTATCCAAAGCCTTAACCACCCGCCAAACCCCCATCGCCATCATCGGCCTAGGCTACGTCGGCCTCCCCTTAGCCGTCTGCCTAGCAAAAGTTTTCAACGTCATCGGCTTCGACATCAATCGTCAGCGCATCAACCAACTGCTCATCAACCGCGACGACACCGGTGAGCTCGACAGCGCCGCCATTGCCGCCAGCGGCATGACCTTCACCACCGACCCCACCGTTCTTCGTCAATGCGGCGTTATCATCGTCGCCGTTCCCACTCCGGTCGACCAAGCCAAGCGCCCAGATTTCACCGCATTGATCAGCGCCAGCACCACCGTCGGGCAGAATTTGCGCCCAGGCGCCGTCGTCGTCTTCGAAAGCACGGTGTATCCCGGCGCGACCGAAGAAATCTGCATTCCCATTATTGAAAAAGAAAGTGGCACCAAAGCGGAGTTGATTTTACCTACGGCTACAGCCCCGAGCGCATCAACCCCGGCGATAAAGAACACACCATCGATAAAGTCTGCAAAGTCGTCAGCGGCAGTGACGCCGCGACTTTGGATCTGGTCGCCGGCCTGTACGGCGCAGCGATCCCCGCAGGCGTCTTCCGCGCCAGCAGCATCCGCGTCGCCGAAGCCGCAAAAGTCATCGAAAATACCCAGCGCGACCTCAACATTGCCCTGGTCAATGAACTCGCCCTTATTTTCCACCGCCTCGGCCTCGACACGCTAGAGGTCCTGGAAGCCGCCGGCACCAAATGGAATTTTCTACCGTTTCGCCCAGGTTTAGTCGGCGGGCACTGCATTGGCGTCGATCCCTATTATCTGACCCATAAAGCAGCTGAGGTCGGTTATTATCCCGAGGTCATTCTCGCCGGACGCCGCATCAATGATGGCATGGGGCGATTTGTTGCGCAGGAATGCGTGCGGTTGTTGGCGATTAAGGGCAAGCCTATTAAGGGTGCTCGGGTGCTGATATTGGGACTGACATTTAAAGAAAACTGTCCGGATGTGCGCAACACGAAGGTGATAGATATCATCCAGGAACTCAAGCGCTTTGAATGCATTCCTTTGGTCACGGACCCAATTGCAAGTGCGGTAGAAGCGAAACGTGAATGCGATGTTGATTTGATTAAGTTTGACCAACTGCCCATTTGCCATGCCATTATTCTAGCGGTGCCACATCAGCAGTTCAGAAGTTTGAGCACTCAGCAACTGGCGGCATTGTGCCCGGGTGGGCCGATTCTAGATGTGAAGGGTGTTATTGATCGGGCGGCGGCTAATGATGCGAGGTTAGAATTATGGAAGCTATGAACTTCCCTGCGCCTTATGGCAGCGTTTTCGTTTTTTTTCTACCACAAACGAGTGCAAAGGCTTCGGCGTTATTATGAAAGGTATCATCTTAGCAGGTGGATCCGGCACTCGACTGCATCCGATTACGTTGGCTGTCAGCAAACAGCTGCTGCCAGTTTATGATAAACCGATGATCTACTACCCTTTGTCTGTTCTCATGCTTGCCGGCATTCGGGAAGTGCTGGTGATTTCCACTCCGCATGACCTTCCCGGCTTCCGTCGTTTATTAGGTGATGGTAGCCAGTTTGGTATTTCGCTGAGTTATGTAGAACAAGCTCGTCCTGACGGATTGGCCCAGGCATTCACCCTTGGTCGAGATTTTCTTGCGGGTGAAGCTGCTTGTTTAATTTTGGGCGACAATTTATTTTTTGGCAGTGGTCTGACAACCCTGGTTACTTTAGGTGCCACGACCTCGCGGGGTGGTCTTATTTTTGGTTATCAAGTTAAGGATCCAAGTCAGTATGGTGTGGTCGAATTTGATTCTTTTGGAAAAGCTATTTCTCTGGAAGAAAAACCAGCGCATCCCCGATCAGGCTATGCCATTCCTGGGCTCTATTTTTACGGACCAGAAGTATGTGATGAAGCAGCACGCCTGGCGCCAAGTGCGCGTGGCGAATATGAGATAACGGATCTTAATCGAGCTTTCTTGAAGCGCGGTGATTTAAAGGTGGAATTGATGGGACGCGGGATCGCTTGGCTCGATACCGGAACGCACCAAAGCCTATTGGAAGCGTCGGAATTTGTTAGCGTGGTACAAAATCGTCAGGGATTGATGATCTCTTGTCTCGAAGAAATAGCTTGGCGTCAAAGCTGGATCGATCGCGAGCGACTTCAGGCCAACGTGCAATCGATGGGGCGTTCCACTTATGCTGATTACCTTCGCCGCTTACTCAATGAAACGCAGCCAGCATGAGTGATCTTCATCACCCACGGTGCGTCTTAATTACTGGTGGAGCAGGATTCATCGGCTGCAACTTGGTGCGCTATCTCTTAGAAACCCACCAAGAATTGCGCGTTGTTGTGCTCGATGCACTGACATACGCAGGAAATCCGGCAAATCTCGCCGGGCTAGCCGAAATTCATCCGAGCCGATATGTCTTCATTCGCGGCGACATCTGCGATGCTAAGTTGGTGGACAGCCTGTTCGCTGAAGAGCAATTCGACACCGTTATCCATCTTGCTGCGGAAAGTCACGTTGATCGTTCGATCGATGATCCCTTGGCATTCGTGCGCACGAATGTGCTGG
>JANMYZ010000298.1:0-3479 GCA_031382605.1 Planctomycetota bacterium
AGGTCGCCCATGAACACCATTTCACCAATGGACGATTCAATGACACGATCCAGGCGATCGCGCCAACCGTGGACATCGCCGATGAAAGTAATGGCCATGGTCGTCAGAGTTCATCACCGGGCATGACACGCCATGCCCGGCTCAGTAAACTCACCATCACTTATGGAGCGGGTGCGGGTGGAGCTGCCGGAGCCGGAGCTACCGCTGCTGGAGCGGGAGCCGCCGGAGCCGCCTCTGCTGGAACGGGAGCCGCCGGAACTGGAGCTACTGGCGCCAAACCAGGAATAAGCGGTTCTGGGGCTGGCGGAACGACCGCGCCTTCCGCTGGTTTTTCTGCGGGTTTGGCTTCGAACAACTGCGCCAGTGCGGGACGCAATGACTTGAAGTTGTCGTCGCTGATCACGTAAAAGAACTGGCTGAAGCGCGCCTGGGCTTTTGCTGCCCGTTGTTTGCCTGGCGGAACCGCCGGTGGTGCCTCAGCTGGTTTTTCAGCTGGTTTTTCACCCGCTTTCGCTGGATCCGCAGCAAGTGCAGCGGCAGTTTTTTCAGCTTCAGCTTTGAGGGCATCCGCTTTCAGTTTGGCCATCTGCGCATCTTCATCGGCAGATGGATCATACTGTACGTAGACGCTCATGTAGCGGTTATGACCAGTCGCCAACGGCTTGGCATCCTTGACGTCGGCCTTCTTGGGTTCGCTTGATGGCTTCTCTTCGTCTTCGGTCGAGATTTCACCAAAGAGCAGACTGTAGCGCAGGCCATCTTTGGTGGTGAAATCAACCGAACCTTCGTTGCCGAACAGCGCGTAGTTTTTTCCACCAATCGCCACTTTGAGCGCATCAGGGCGAGCCAGCAATTGCTGGTTGTCGGAAGGAAAAAAGCCCGAGCCCAACAACACCTGTAAATCAAACTTGCGCACGCCACTCAAACGAAGGCCGGTCACTTGGCTCAAAATCTTATCGACGGTCTCTTTAAACACGCGCTTTTCGGCAGGCGTCTGCGCCGACACCCAATCGGCGGTTGCGCTGGTACGGGCAAAGCGCGTCAACGAACGCTCTTCAATGGCGCTGGTTTGTTCGTTCACCGAATAATCTGCGACGGCTATTCCACGAATGTCTTCCGCCTTCACCTTCATCAGATCGGTTTCAACCCAATCAATGAACTTGGTGCTGATGTCGCCATCAACTTTAGCGGTGTAAACTTCGGCTTGATCCGCATCACGAACAAAGCTCAGGCCGTCGCTTTCAGGTACGCTTTTGCCGATGATCAGATCGACCAGCATGCCGCCCGTTTTATCCTTCAGCACGACGCGTTTACCACGTCCCTTGAGCTTGCTGTCGGCCGACATCGGATCGACCACGCCCAATGATTCGTGTTGCTTGCTGTCGCTGGTCACCAAGCGACCGAACGTCACATCGCGCACACCGCCGCTGGTTTTGCCAACTCGCGAACCACCATCTGCAGGGTAGTTGAAATGACTCGGAATCACCCAGGTACCCTGGCTTTGATTGACCTCAAAAACCTTGGGCAAACCGGCAGAATCATCCCAACTCACCACCCGCAGGCCGGCGACTTGTTCAGCGCTAACCGCTTTATTTCCCCGGTTCAGCAGTTGACCAGAGCGGCTGGATTCAACCACCACCGAACTGGTCCTGGGAATCCACACGGCGGTGGTAGCAATGGCGAGTACGCCGAGCACGAGAGGAAGAGCTTTCATGGCAGGCTCCGTTTGCGCGAGGCAGGGATGTGGGAACGTTCAGCGCGGAAGCGCAGGCCCGCAACGGCGAGCACCAAAAGCAGCATCACGAAGGCAGGAATGCCCAGGGCGAACCACTTCACCGAAAACAGGTGACGACTGATTTTCTGATCCTGAATGATGTCCGCGTCACGCGCGGCAACATCCCGGTCGTACTCAATCTCAGCCAGCTTCTTTTGCAGCTTGCGTGATTCATCGCTGCCACGGTCGGCCTTCAATTGCTCTTTGGCGTTTTCGTCGAGATCGGTCTGAGAATCGATCTTTTCGTTGGCATTCTTGAAATCATCGTTGGCTTTCGTCACCGCGGTTTCAGCAACGTTGGTAGCCAATTCAAGGCTTTCACGCTTCGCCTGAGCGGTCTCGGTAATGACATCCTGAATTCGCGACAACGGCCGCGCTTGCGGACGACGACTACGCAAAGCCAAGAAGTCCTGATCCGATGCCAGCGAGTCCACCGCGTTAGCAATGAACTGCACGTTGCGCAGGTTACGCAGCACGACCGCATCGTCGCTCGACAGCTGATCGCCAGCATTGCGATACAGATTGAAAATACCGTTGGAGGCAAAATCCGTATCGGCGACGACGATGACGCGCACCGGCTTGGCGCTCAAAATGCCCTTCTTCATCTGCAGTTCGGGCGGCGGCTCGCCAACTTTCGCTTCCGGCAGTTTCGCCGTGGGATCAATTTTCGCATAGGCGCTGGCCATGACGCCGGTGACTTCCACTGCCAACGCGGGACGCTTTTCAGCGTCGCCAGGCAAGAAGCGTTTCGGCTGCGTTTGCGACATCTGGCCCATGAAATTCTGGCCAAAGTAGTCGCTGAATTGGTGACGGCCCCACTTGGTTTTCAAGGCTGGGCGCAACAGTGTTGTCACCTTCAGGCTATCAGGCTTGCCATCAGCAATGTAGATGGCGCCCGGCCAGGGCATGACTACCGAATCAATACCGGTCGTAATCGCATTGCTTTCGATGCTCTGCTGATCGCGATTCACCCACACGATCGCTGGAGGCATGGTGGCGCGGAAGGTGTGACTCGGGTTGAAATCCGACCACACAATGCTGTTCAAATTGAAATCAAGGCCGAGCGCAACATAGAACGGCTTCATATCAGCCTTCTGTTCTGGTGGCTGTTGCTGCTGCATCGGATTGCCGCCGCCAGCTGGGCGTTTCGGCTGACTTGGAGCCAACATCGGACCGCTCATCGCTGGCAGCGGATCTTCTAAGATCAGTGCGGGACGACCGGCCCAGATGTAATCGTGCAACTTCTCAATCTGCGGTTGGGTCAAGCTTGAGGGTAACGGCACGACCAAGATCTCGATGTCTGGTGGGACGTCGGTATCGAAAGTGACGTCGCGAATTTCATACTGCTTCTTCAGTTCTTCGATCAATTCCCAGCCCGGACGCATCTGGCCGGTTTGAAAGTCGAAATCAGCAGTGACCTTCAAATCGGTCTGGCCAATGCCAACCACCGGACGTTTGGTGTTGCCAGCCATGCGTACGGCACGCACCAATTCATATTCCACCGATAAGCCAGGATCGAACGCCATGATCAATTGCGTACGCGAACCACTGACCACCGCAGCGCCAAGGAAAACATCCTGCGGTTTACGACCGCTGACGCTTTCGACCGTTGCACGGAATGGTCGAAGGCCGAATTCTTTGGTCGCGCGCACGCCGTCTACATCCAGCGGATTCTTCGGGAAATGCTTTTCGATTTTTACTTTTC
>JANMYZ010000326.1:0-5296 GCA_031382605.1 Planctomycetota bacterium
TGCGACGACGCTGCGGCGACAAGCAGCGAGCAGATCGCGAGTCAGTGGATGCGTGAGATCTCCGGCGATGACGGCGGTAAGCTGTCCGCGACTCAGTTGCAGCCACGCAGTAAGCAAAGTCGAGCACGCCGAGGGGGCTTGCATGGCAATGGCGGCGGACGAGGTGAACACGCCTTCGGCGCGTTCTTTCCAGATTTTTTCTCCGGTGATATTCCACAGCCGGACGAATCCCAGCGCGAGGGAGTTCTGTCCGCTTGGCCAAGCGTTGTCGGTTGGCTCGCGTCCACGACGCACCAAATCGTCGCGCCCTGCGGGTGTGACATAAAAGCCGCCGTCGTCGGCGCGCAGTTTTGCCACCGCCTCGTCAGCGATACGAATCGCTGCGGTAATCAGCGCAGGATCGCCCAGCAAATCAAACGCTGCGGTAAGGCCGGTAATGGCAGAACCATAGTCGGTGATGAAGGCCAGTACGTGCGGCAAACGTTTGAGACCATCGACGCCCTGACGGGCAATCACGATGCTGGTGAGTTCGCGGCAAGCGGTGATGAAGCGTTCGTCGCCACTCCATCGGCCAAGTGCGGCAAATGCTTCCAGAGCTAAACCGTTTTGATCGGTCAGCACTTTATAATCGCGGCCTGGGCGTGGGCGATGGGCGCGTGATGCGCGCAGCGTTGGCAGGTGAATTTCCCACGAGGCGCGCATCGCCATCACATCGCCATTGGGAGCAAGATTCGCCAGGTTGGTACCACGTGGATGCGGAATGTGCGACACCACCGGCTCGGCGTGGCCAGACGCACCGTGTTCGGCGTGACCGACCATGATGTCCCACTGCGCCATGACGGTGTCGCCAACTTTGTCGCCCAGCACCGCTTTTAATTGCGACGGACTCCAAGCGTAAAAACTGCCTTCACCACCCGGATCGTCGGCGTCTTCAGCGGCGGCGTAGCCGTGAAAAGTCCCCTCAACTTCAACACGTAGATCGCGCAGCAGATAATCACCGGCATTCACGGCGGTGCGGGTAAAATCAGCGCGCTGCACGTGAATTCCGGCGCGGGCATAGGTCGCGATCAACTGCGCATTATCGTAGAGCATTTTCTCGAAATGCGGCAGACGCCATTTGCGATCAACGCTGTAGCGGTGGAATCCGCCGCCGACTCGGTCGTGAATGCCCGCGTCTTGCATGGCTTCCAACACGGCGGTTGCCTGTTCAATCCACTGTGGCCGACCGCTCGTGAGCAACAGAGGAAGTAACTGACTGGAAGGAAACTTGGGCGCTTGCTGGGCGCCATAAGCAAAGCCTGGATGGGCGCCGTCGTAGGTGCGTTCGATGGCGCTATTAAGTTTTCCCCAAACGTCTTTGGCGATGGCTCCACCAGCAGCTTCGTCGCGCACCAAATGTTCAGTCAATTGTGCGGCAGCGTTTGCTATTTTGGGCCGATCGGTGTTCCACAGCTGAGTCAGGTGATCGAGCAATTGTCGCCAATTCGGCGTGGGTAAATACGTGCAGGCGTAGAACGGGCGACCGCTGTGATCAGCGAAAGCATTGAGCGGCCAACCGCCGTGTCCGGTCAGGGCTTGAATCGCGTCCATGTAAATCGCATCGACCTCAGGATGTTCTTCGCGATCGACTTTAATACATACGTAGTTGGCATTCATCTGCGACGCGGTGACGCCGTCTTCGAACGATTCATGGGACATGACGTGACACCAGTGGCACGTACTGTAGCCAATCGAAATCAGCACCGGCACGTCGCGACGCTTGGCCTCGGCGAAGGCCTTGGGGCTCCACGCCACCCAATTCACCGGGTTGTCTTCATGTTGTTTCAAATACGGTGAAGTTTCTTTGGCGAGTTCGTTAGGCATGGCAGCTCTCCGCAAGGATGAAATGGCGCAAGGATAAAACGGCGCAAAGATGAAATGGCGCGTAACGATGAAACGACGGCAAGGAACGGACGGAATAAAAACGTATGGCGCGGAGGACTTTCTTCGCAGTGGGCGGGATGCAACCGGGGGCAATCGGACCAAACATCCAGGCAGGAAGCAGTGAGTTTTACGCCGTCGGTTTCGTTCTTCATGCTGAGCCTTTGGCACCGAGCATTTCGCCACGATTCTCGCACATTGGCGAACGCGCAGTCGGTCATAGAGTGCCGCGCTTGGAGCAATAAACATGTGCGGAATCGCTGGTTACCTTGGGCCTAAGTCGGCCGATTCAGTCCTGATCGTGGCGTTGGAGCGTTTGAAATATCGCGGCTATGACTCAGCGGGCATGGCGGTGATGAGCGATGGTGAAGTTCATGTGCGCCGCGCGGCGGGGAAGTTGAAGGCGCTGTCGGACAAGCTCGAAATGCAGCCGTTGCATGGTCACTGCGGCATCGCTCATACGCGCTGGGCGACGCACGGAGCGCCGACGGAAATAAACTCTCATCCGCACCTTGGCATGGATGGTCGCATTGCGGTGGTGCACAACGGCATCATTGAAAATCACGAAGCTTTGCGGCGCATGCTGAAAGAGTCGGGCAGTATTTTTCGCAGTGAAACGGATACCGAAGTGATTCCTCATTTGCTTGCCAAGCTGCATGTTCCTGGCGCCAATCCATTGGTGGCGGTACGAGCCGCAGTGGCGCAATTGGAGGGGAGTTTTGCCTTCGCGGTGATTTTTGCTGAACAGCCACGACGCATCATTGCGGTGCGCCAAGGTTCACCGTTGCTGATCGGACGCGGCAAAGCGTACGACCCGGCGAATCCGCTGCGTGACGATCATACGAACGTATTTGCCAAAGCCGGTATCACGGCGCGCGAACTGATGATTGCGAGCGATACGCCGGCCTTGTTGCCGCATGCGCAGCAGGTGTGTTATTTGGAAGATGGCCATATCGCCGATCTCAGCGACGCTGGCGTGACGATCAGCACGTTTGCTGGCGTGGCGGTTGAGCCGACGTTCAAAAATATTGAAGTCACCGCTGAGGCGGTATCGAAAGGTGCATTCGATAGCTTCATGGCTAAAGAAATTGCTGAGCAGCCGTCAGTGTTGTCGCGTTTGCTGGACAGCCGTCTGCGGGGCGGAGCGAACGGCAGCGAACTGGTTGAGCCAGATCTGGGTCTTGATCTGAAAGCGGTAAATCACGTGGTTTTTCTGGCGTGTGGCACCAGTTGGCATGCGGCGTTACTCGGTAAACGATTTCTTGAACACTTGGCGCGCATTCATGTCGAAGTGGATATCTCCAGCGAATATCGCTATCGCAATCCGGTGGCGGCTGGCGGCACTTTGGTGGTGGCGATCAGTCAGTCTGGCGAAACTGCCGACACCCTGGCGGGACTCCGTTTAGCGCGCTCAAAATTCATTCCCGTGGTGGCGTTGGTCAACGTGGTGACCTCCACCATTGCGCGCGAATCCAATGGCGTGATGCCGTTGATGGCGGGCCCTGAAATCGGCGTTGCCAGTACCAAGGCGTACACCGCGCAAGTTATGGCGCTGTATTTGTTCGCCCTGCAAGTGGCCAAAGCCAAGGGCCTGTTGACGCCAGAGGCAGAGGCCAAAGCCATCGCAGCCGCAAAGGCATTGCCTGAGCAAGTGGCGGCGACGCTGCGCGAGGCGGAAGAAGACGTGAGCGAGGCCGCTGATTTATTTGCCTCGGCCCAGGCAACGGTGTTTTTGGGACGCGGCGGCGAGCATGCGACCGCGCTTGAAGGAGCGCTGAAGCTGAAAGAAATCGCCTACGTCCACGCGATCGGTTATCCGGCAGGCGAATTCAAACACGGTCCCATCGCCTTGGTCACGCAACATCTGCCGGTGGTGTGCATGTGTCCGAAAGACGCGATGTACGAAAAGATGATCAGCAATCTGCAAGAGGTCCGCGCGCGCGCAGGTCGCATCATTACCGTGGGGCAGAAAGACGATCAGCATTTGCGTGATCTGAGCGATCATCTGTTCGCCGTTCACCAAGCGGGCGACGAGCTGCTGCAGCCGATTCTCTCGATCTTGCCGCTGCAACGTTATGCCTACCACGTCGCTCGTCGTCGTGGCTGCGACGTTGACCAACCGCGCAATCTCGCCAAGTCGGTGACGGTGGAGTGAGTCGAGTGCAGAGAAATGTTTCGGGCCTTGCTGCGCGGAGGCATCTTACACACTGCCGACCTCAACAGGAGTTTACACCATGAGCAATCCCGTCCTTAGCGAACAACAATGGGGCGATTTAGCTGACCGCGAAGGCGGCATGTCTGGCGCCAACGTGATGACCATCAACGGAACGGTGATGAAGACTGGCATCTTGTTGATCGTCATGCTGGCGAGCATGGCTTGGATGTTCGATCGCTTCTGGAATATGGGCGGTCCCGTTCGCGAGCTGGTGACTCCATGGATGATTGGTGGCGCCATCGGCGGTCTGGTGCTGACCTTGATCATGATGTTCGCGAAGCGCATGGCGATGATCCTGAGTTTGGGCTACGCTGTCGCGCAGGGCTTTTTCATCGGTGGTTTCACCATGTTCATGGAAGCTCAATATCCTGGGCTGCCAATTCTTGCCGCGAGTTTTACCACCGCGACTTTGCTTGGCATGTTGTTGCTCTACCGCACCGGCGTCATCAAAGCGTCCTCCGGTTTCATTAAAGGAGTGATTGGCGCCACGGTTGGTTTATTTCTTGGCGTTGCGGTACTGATGGTTTTGAACTTATTTGGTATCGGTGGTGGGATCATCGGCGCGTTGTACGGCAATGGCCCGATCGGCATTGGCTTCAGCGTGGTGTGCATCGGCTTAGCCGCCTTCAACTTGGTGGTCGACTTTGCGGTCATTGAACAAGGTGCGCAGCAGCGCTTGCCCAAATACATGGAATGGGTCGGCGCCTTTGGCTTGATGGTCACCTTGGTATGGCTGTACATCGAAATCCTGCGCCTGCTGTCCAAGCTCAAACAACGCTAAATTACCAGCGTTTCGCACGCCGCGCCGCAAGGGTTCCAATAAGTGGGACTGCGGCGCGGATTTCGTTTAACCGTCTCTGAGCCAAGTGCTTTGGCAGCACGATCCGGTGGTCTGTAGCCCGTAGCCGGCAGCCGTTGCTCGGCCTTTGCTGCGACCCTCCTGGGCCGCGTCCCTGGGCTTGCCCGAGCGGTGATTGAGCCATAGTCCCCCGTTCCCCGTACGGAGCCCCGATGACGACTAACCAGACCTCTGGCATTCGCGACCTTTTGATCGAAGAGGAGATGAAGGAAAGCTACCTGACTTACGCCATGAGCGTGTTGGTAGATCGCGCGCTGCCTGACGTTCGTGATGGCTTGAAACCAGTTCATCGTCGTATTTTG
>JANMYZ010000352.1:0-2356 GCA_031382605.1 Planctomycetota bacterium
CACCCAGGCAATTCCTTCGCGCTCGACCACTGCCGAAGGCGGTACGGTGATCGCCGTCGGCAGACGTGCGGTTTCAATGCTGACATCGATGGTCATGTCGATGCGCGCCCAGTCTGGCACGGCGGTGGGAATCAGTCGCAGTGGCACCACACCGCGTTTGCTGTCAACGCCAGGACCAATGCGTTCGAGCGTGGCGGTGAAAGAACGGCCAGGAAATCCTTGAGCCGTCACCGAGGCTTTTTGGCCAATGGCCAGGCGGCCAAGATTACCCTCATCGGTATCGACCAGAATTTCGGGCCGACCTGATTCGGCCAAGCGCAAAACGGCGCTGCCTGGGGAAAGCGCGACCCCGGGGTCGGCGAAGCGAGCCAGGATCACGCCGGCATACGGAGCCCGTAATTCACGTCGCGCAGCCTGGGTCTGGGTATGGGCAAGCGCAGCGCGTTTTTCACTGACCTGCGCCGTGGCGAGCGCGACTTCTTCGGCAAGCGGCTGACGGACGAGGCGGGCAAGTTCGGCCGCCGTTTGGCGTCCGTTGGCGCGGGCTTGTTCTAAGCGCGTGGCCGCCGCATCGCGCTCAGCAGGTATGCCGATATCGCCCAGTTTCGTAAGGCGTTCTAAGTCGAGCTGCGCTTGGGTGAGACTGGCTTGGGCTGCGGCAACGGCGGCTTGCGTGCGCTCCAAATCTTCCGCCAAGGCTGGCCGACGTACGCGGTCGAATTCACGTTCTGCGACCACCGCGGCGGCCTCTGCCTGGGCAACTAAGCTGACGATTTCGCTGCGATCCAGCCGCGCCAACACTTGTCCGCTGGTGACGTGATCACCTTCTTCGACGAGGCGTTCGGTCAGAATGCCGCCGACCTCAAAGCCCAGATCGCTGCTTTGATGAGCGGCCAAACGACCGGTTGCAACCAGCAACTCGATGACCTCACGCTGCGTCGCGCGCACTCCAGGGACGGTCGGCACGCGCAGCGCCCACCACGTCGTGGCCGCAGCAACGATGATGAGCACAGCCACGATAATCCAGAGTCGACGATTCATCTTGGGCTCCAGGGAAAATCAGCGGCGATTCGCGGGCGACGCAGGTTGCAAAGTAATGGCACCTTCTGGGCAGGCGCTGACGCACAGGCCGCAGGCGTGACACTGATCGGCCTTGGGCGTGTAGGCTTGCTTTCCGCCATGGAAAAATGCTTTGAGGCGTCCGCGTAGGCTGAGCGATGTGCGGTCGTCAGCGGTCAAGCTCTGGATGCTGAACACGCCATACGGACACACGCGCACGCAGTCGGCTTTCGCTTCACAGCGGTTGCGATCGATCACCGGGATCACTCGACCGGTGGTGTCAGAGCAGACTGGGGAAGCATCGGTCATGGCCGCAGTCTGTGCGCGTTGCGGCGGTGACTAGCGGCGATGCGCGGCTGGCATGCGCTACTGGCATGCGCTTTTGGTATGCAAAAAGAGCTTCGTTGTGCATCCGTATCGTGCACGTGGGGGCAGGAAACGCCTTGGCGACTTGAGACTGATTGAGCGTGCCTATCAATCCGCTCTTCGTTCTGACCATGTCCCAAGGATCATCCGATGACTGCTAGCGCACCGCTCAAAGAAATTTACCCCGTTATTGCCCGGGTCAAAAAAGGCGCGCACCTGAACACTCCGGCTCAGTATAAAAAACTGTACCAAGAGAGCGTGAAGAACCCCGACAAGTTCTGGGGTGGCATGGCGAAAAAATTTCTGACGTGGCAGCGGCCGTTTGATCGCGTGTTGGCGGGTGATTTTGCCGAAGGCAACATCGCGTGGTTTCCTGGTGGACGGATGAACGTCAGTGAAAATTGTTTGGATCGGCATTTGGCCAAGCGCGGCGATCAGGTGGCGATTTTGTGGGAGGGGGACGAGCCCGGCGATGTGCGCCGCGTCACCTATAAACAGTTGCACGCCGAGGTCTGTCAGCTGGCCAATGTGTTGATTTCGCGTGGGGTCAAAAAAGGCGATCGCGTGGCGATCTATCTGCCGATGGTGCCCGAAGCGGCGGTGGCGATGTTGGCGTGCGCACGTTTGGGTGCGATTCATTCGGTGATTTTCGGCGGATTCTCTGCTGAATCGGTGCGCGACCGCATTCTTGATTCTGACTGTCGGGTACTGATTACCGCCGACGAAGGCTTACGCGGTGGCAAACACGTGCCGCTCAAGCGGACAGCTGATGAGGCGTTATCGGCCTGCCCGCAGGTGCACACGGTGCTGGTGCTCAAACGCACCGGCGAACATGTGCCGATGACGGAAAAACGCGACCTATGGTTGCGTGAGGCAATGGACGCACAGCGTCCGTGGTGCCCAGCCGAACCCGTCGACAGCGAAGATCTGC